>DASUIL010000160.1:0-7609 GCA_036273075.1 Fluviicoccus sp.
ACGTTCGCCGGGTGGATGCTGGCGGGCGCCCACTGGGAAACCGCCCTGATCAACGCCGTGGCGGTGCTGGTGATCGCCTGTCCCTGCGCGCTGGGCCTGGCCACGCCGACGGCGATCATGGTCGGCACCGGCGTCGCCGCCCGGCATGGCATCCTGATCAAGGACGCCGAGGCGCTGGAGATCGCCCATGCCGTCACTGCCGTCGCCTTCGACAAGACCGGTACCCTCACCGAGGGCAAGCCCGCCCTCACCGACCTTCTCCCGGCCAACGGCTTCAGCCGCGACGCCGTGCTGCGCCACGCCGCCGCCCTGCAACAGTCCAGCGACCACCCGCTGGCCCATGCGGTGATGACGGCCGTCACGGCTGCCGGACTCGATATCCCGCCCGCCACCGACGCGGCCGCCCTGCCCGGACGCGGCGTGCGCGGCGAGGTGGACGGCACGGTCTGGATGCTGGGCAGCACCCGCCTGCGGGAAGAGCATGCCGACGCCCCAGAAGCCCTGCTGGCCGAGGCGCAACGGCTGGAAGGCGACGGCCGCAGCCTGTCCTGGCTGCTGCGCGAAGATGTCCGCGGGACGGTCGTGGCCGGGCTGCTGGCCTTTGGCGACACCCTCAAGCCGGAGTCGCGCTCCGCTGTGGCGCGCCTGCAGGCGATGGGCGTGCGCACGGTGATGCTGACCGGCGACAACCCCGGCAGCGCCAAAGCCGTCGCCCGCGAACTGCACATCGACGAAGTGCATGCCGGGCTGCTGCCCGGCGACAAGGCCGAGATCATCCGCGCCCTGCGCGCCGACGGCCGGGTGGTGGCGATGGTCGGCGACGGCATCAACGACGCCCCGGCGCTGATGGCGGCGGATGTCGGCCTCGGGCTGTCCACCGGCACCGATGTCGCCATGGAATCGGCGGGCATCACCCTGATGCGCGGCGACCCGCGCCTGGTGGCGGACGCCTTCGACATCTCGCGCCGCACCTACGCCAAGATCCGCCAGGGGTTGTTCTGGGCCTTCGCCTATAACGTGCTGGGCATCCCGCTGGCGGCGCTGGGCCTGCTCAGTCCGGTGGTGGCCGGGGCGGCGATGGCCTTCAGCAGCGTCAGCGTCGTCACCAACGCCCTGTTGCTGCGGCGCTGGCGCGGCGCGTCGGATAATCCGACCGACGGGAGTAAAAAACCATGAATATCGGCGAAGCGGCCAAGGCCTCCGGGGTCACGGCCAAGATGATCCGCCATTACGAAAGCGCCGGCCTGCTGGCCCCGGCCTGGCGCGGCGACAACGGCTACCGGCGTTATGCCGAGAAGGATATCCACCTGCTGCGCTTCATCCGCCGCTCGCGCGATCTGGGGTTCTCGCTGGAGGAAATCCGGGGTCTGCTGGACCTTTGGGAAAACCGCGAGCGTTCCAGCCGCGAGGTCAAGGCGCTGGCGCAGGCACATCTGGCGGAATTGGAGCGCAAGCTGGCGGAATTGCAGGCGATGAAGGCGACGCTGGAGCAGCTGGTGGCGGGGTGTCAGGGGGATGACCGGCCGGATTGTCCGATCTTGCAGGAACTGGCGGGGGAAGCGGGCGGCGGATGCGGGCATGGTTGCGCGGTGGAGTGAACCTTCGGCATGAAAAAAGCCACCCCATCTAGAATGAGATTTTCCTCAGGAGCCAGATCCGCCAGACGCAGGACGGCAAGATCGCCCCCTACTCCTATACCTGTCGGCCACAATTACTTACACCGCTTCATATCCGCCGCAGGTCGCAGGCTGGGCATGACCATTCGCTGATGGTACTACTGTGGACGGATAGGCACGGTCCAGAATGAAAAAGCCCCATTCCGGATTGAGCGAGTCATAACTTAGTAAATGTCAAAATTACCGATAATATCCAAGCAAATAGATGCAACTTTTAGTGCGTCTACCCTGTAGTAATCTTGGCTGGAAGACCAATCTAAGGAGTTGCAAAGATTGCAGCGACAGGGACATGTGTCTTACGCTGTGATTGGACTTATCAATCATGATTTTTCTCTTTGGCAACCAACTTCATACAGCAGCTTTCTTGCGACGATCAATGAAAGCCGCTCGCCATTGTTTGAGTGCCTCAATGTCTGATCTTAGCTCTGGTTCCTCGGGGATAATGACTGGTACTTCTTGTGACTGACTATGCTCATAGCGCGAATACTTGGTCATCAGGCCATCGATAAATTGACAGTCTGCTGTCTCAATATGAGGCAGCGCACTCAACCTATTATCGGTCGTTACGCTCCGGCGATGGCGTTTGACAACTTCATTCAACAAATCATCTTCTACAGTGCGTTCTAATAGCTTACGAAAATCACTACAGATCCCTTGTGCCAAGCTTCGATAAACTTCACCGCCTCCATCGTCTCCCGCTCTTTTGGCTGCCCCAAGTCTATCCAACAAAATATTGTTAGCTTTATCCGTCTTAGCATTCCAAGTTGCCTGATGCACAGGATGACCTGCATCCCCTGCATAAGACTCAATGCAAAGTTGGCAGAGATGCTGTTTTTTCCAATCTTCACTTATTTTCTTAGCCGCATCTTCCATCGCGCCATAAAGGGAGAGTCGATGAGTGAAAACTAGCACTTGTCGCGTCTTCGCCAGCTCTGCAAGGCGTGAAGCAACACTCCATTCAAAGTCATGATCCAATGACGAAATGGGATCATCAAAAATGAACGGCGCTGCCATCGGTTTATCAACTACGTCAGCCAAAAATGCTGCGAGCGAAATAATCCGACGCTCACCCTCGCTGAGCACTGACTCTGGCATCACCTGACCATTCACAGCCCCTTTTAAACGAAGCTGATGGAGCACCTTGCCTCGATCCGTTCGGGTTTTTACAATTTCAACTTTGATGCGGGTTGCCCCCAGCAATATCAGTTCTCGATTGAAACGAGCCACATAGGCCTGCGTAATGATTTTTTGCGCAATCTCACCCGCTTTCAATGAAATTCTTCGCGAATTGGCCAGCGCTTTCCAGTCATCATAAGCCTTGACGTTCTTTAGCCGCTCCACCTCGCGACGAACTGCTTCAATTTGCTGGGAAATCCATCTTTTAGCTTCAAGTGCGTTTTTTTCGTTTGTCGCTTGTGTACGATCAAATCCTTGCGCGTCTAGATCATATTGATTGGCCTGAGACTCGAGTTGATCGCAATAAGCGCGTAGTCTCGCCACATTTTCCGAGACATCTTGAATTGGAATAACATTTCCTTCTTTTTCCCCGGCCAATAAGCCGGATTGCACTTTCAGCGCGGTACTCCAAAAGGCTACCAATTCTTGCTTCCAAGCCTCATCGGTCAAGCAGGCGGCCTCACATAGGGTATTAAGCTGTTCAGTGCTAAGAACGAGGGGTAGCGATTTCAATGCACGCTGATAGGCTATCTCTGCGCTATTTGCATCCAGCTCTAGTTTCCCTTGCGCGAAGGCTTCGAAGTCGCGAAGACGTTGCTGTGCGTCAGGTGCCAAATCTTGATGGCACAGTATGCAACGAGCACCGTCTGTCACTGGAAATAGTAGATCCGGATAGGCTGTCTGCGAGTAGAGCCTAGCTGCCTCCCATAGCGCTCGCCAAGTATTTGAACCCACGCCATCAAGTTTGGCCGATCCGACTTGTGCGGCCTCCACAGCAATTAGCCTCTTGGCTTCAGCCACTGCCTGTAGCTCACGAACTACTTGCAAGCCTTTCGCTCCATATGCTTGAAAAGCTTGCTGTAGAGAAACGACGATCTGCTCAACTTGTACCTTCGTCGCTCGTTTCTGTTTAGCCAATGAGGCGGGATCAGCAACCTCCAAGCGCTGATTAAGCTCATTCAGCTTTCGAATATCGTCCTCAGTCCAACTTACTAACTGAAGTATCGCTGCCTCAGTAGTTTCTGCTTTTAGTGCTCCGTACCGTCGTGCTGGCTCAGTTGATGCAAGATTGGGTGGGATAGCGGGCAGGGCACTTACAAGTTGGTCTTGCTCTGCCTGCAGCATCGCCTTGATCTGATCGCATGAGGCGGCCAACGCCTCAAACATTCCCACCAGAGGAGGTGTGTAGGTGGCAGAGCTCTCCTTACTTAGGTAATAGCTGGCTTCATCACTGTCGAAAATATCCACAGCACGAATAGCATCAATGGGAGACGCATCAGCATGCCACTCTGCCGTTGTCGACAGACCTCCTAACTGATAGGTGATTTGGCACTTGCGTTGGATTGGCGCCGTTTGAAAAACGTTAGGCTTAAGTGAGGCAGCTCTAGGTTTGCCAGAGGCTTTCTTCAAGATACGGGTGTAGCTAGATTTACCTGAACCGTTGTGGCCGTATATTACCGTGAGATTACCACTCCCAAAGGTAAATGGCTGACGAGGTGCTAGACTCTCGATACCAAGCACTTCACCAATACCGATCAAGCGCAATTCGCTGCTGGTAGTTGGCGCATCTCCCAAGTTATCAAAAGTACGGTGTCTGTTAGCGACTTGGCCAGCTTGAGTCTTGAGATTGGCGCAAACATCATTCAAGTCGGCTTCAACGAGCACTCCATTTTTCAACAGCCGGTCAGCGGCCTCCTGCAACCAATCCTGTTGGGTCAAAAGCCAATCTCGTACCTCGTCCTTAATTTGCAGCATTGATCGCTCCCTCGATTAATTATTGTGACGTCCTATAGCCGTTAGCCGTTCATTTAGTTTTGCGAAATCCGCAAGCCGTCCCGTTTTCCTTTCTCAAGGTCGTAATTGACCTCATCACAATATCTATAAAAGGCATCCCGGGAGCAACTAGCCTGCCCCAAAATTTTTAATTTGCAACCTCCCTCCCACAGATTCGGACACAAAAAAGCCCCGTTCCATCCGGAACGGGGCTTTTTTCAGAATCTGGAGCGGGCGAAGGGAATCGAACCCTCAGCTCTAGCTTGGGAAGCTAGGGTATTACCACTATACGACGCCCGCATCGAGCATCGATTGTAGAAGGCGGCACCCGCGAAGGCAAGCGCCGCTTCAATCCGCAATCCAGTTGCCGTGGAAGCCCATCGGCACCCGCACCCCCAGCTCGATCACCGCCTGCGGCTCGCCGCCGACATCCCCCGCATTGACAATCACCACCTGGCTGCGCGCCCGCGCCAAATCGTAGACATAAGACAACAGCCAGCCGCCATCCTCGGCGCTGTCCGGGGAACGCGGCACGAACACCACCTCGCCGGTGGCATGGCTGGGCCCGTAGTGGTGGAAATCGACCTTGCCGGTATGCAGGTCATGGCGGATCAGCGGCTGCGGCAACTGGTTGTCGATGTCGATGCCCGCCGAATAGGCGTAGCGGTAAGGCTGACCGGTCAGCCGCTCGTCAAAGCGCGGGAATTCCTGGCCCGTTTCCGACAGCACCGTGCGCTGCACCCGCCGCGTGGCGTTATCCAGTTTCCAGCGCTCGAACGTGACCTTCTGGCTTTCCGGGCCGTGCAGCGAACGGTCGAACATGCGCTCGTGCACCACCACGTCGAGAATGGCGCTGCCGTCCGGCAAATCGTAGGCATTGCAGGGATGGAATACATAACAGGGATCGACGCTGAACCAGCGCACCTCCTCCGCCCCACCCTGCTTTGGCAGCAGCCCGACACGCGCCTGATGCTTCGGATTCCAGGCATAGGGCAGGCCGGAGCCTTGCAGCATCGACTTCACCGAGAAAGTCACCGGCAGGTCGAGGATGACCACCTGGCTTTGGGTGATGGCGCAATCGTGGATCATCGGACCGTGGCTGACCGGCACGTTCACCTGCCGCGCCACCTGCCCGGCGGCGTCGATGACGACATGCTGCACCCGGTTCTGGTACAGCGGGTCATAGCAGACCGCGTGCAGGCAGCCGGTTTGCGGGTCCCGATGCGGATGGGCGGAAAAGGCGGTGCGGACGGCGCTGTCGAACAGGCCGTGCTGCACCGTATTCAGCTCGCCATCCATCTGCACGGGCAAGGCCCCCGCCTCCACCAGCGCCCACAGCCGCCCGGCATGACCGATGATGTTGGTGTTCACCACCTCAATGGCGCCGCGACGCGGACCGGGCGCTTTCGGTCGCCCCAGCGCCTTGTTGACACCGTCCACGCCCACCCAGCGGTTGCGGTACCACTGCGCCTTGCCGTCGCGCAGGCGCAGGCCGTGCACCATGCCGTCGCCCAGGAACCAGTGGTAAGCGCCGGGGTTGACCACGTTCAACGGGTTGGGGCCGATGCGCGCCAGCAGGCCGTTCAGTTCCTTGGGAATCTTGCCCGTCACCTTCAGGTCGGTGACGGTGCTTTCGACATTGACCGGGGCCAGCGCGCCGGCCAGATAAGGGTTTTCCGGGTTGTAGGGAACCCGTTTCTGCAGGTTGCGGATCAGCCAGGCGGTGCCGCGTTCGGCAAAGGCTTCAACGGTGGACATGACGGGTTCCCTCGACGGCTCTGCTTATTGTTTGGGCATCATGTAACCTTATTTTGACATTGTCAACATTGCGCGCCGCGATTCGCACCAGAAAGCAAAACCCACACGTTTTGCAGGTCTATAATGAAAGAATCCGCCTCAATCCGGAAACCGACATGTCACTATCCCGCCTTTATCTCCCGAGCCTGATCCTGCTGTTCTGCGCCCCGCCTGTCCACGCCGAAATGGATAACGACAGCGATAAGGAACCGGCGCAGGCTGAGGCTCCTCGTCTCGCTCGCGCGCCCTGGAAGGCCGACGGCTATTTCGGGCTGGTTGCGGGTCCCGGCGGCTCCTTCGAGACAACGGTATCGGCCACCAGCCAGTGCTTCTTCTGCGCGCCGGTCAGCGCCAGCCATCCGGTGCGGTTTGAAGGCGGCAATATCGCCGGACTTCGCGGCGGCTTCTGGAAGCGCCACGACCGCGTTCAACCCGGCCTGGCCGTGGAACTGCTGCACGGCAGCCATACCGCCGGCAACGCCAAGGTCAGCTACGACTTTTTCACCGTGACGCCGATGCTGCGGGCGACGCCCTTTTCCGGCTTGAACGCGCATGGCATCACGATCGGCCTCTATGGCGGGGTCTCGTTGTGCATGGTCCCGGGAGGCAGCGCCGAAGTCAGTTTCCCGGAGTTCAGCCGCCCGGTTTCCGGCCGGGTAAAAGGCAACGGCACCGCCGTCATGGCCGGAATCTCCGTCGACTACCGGCGGCTGTCGCTGCAACTGGAAAAACGTTCGTTGTCGCTGGATCTGGAGTTCGAGGATATCGGCGACCATGGCAAGCTGGATGTAGATACCGGACAAACCGCTGTCGGCATTGTCCTGAAATTCTGATCCCGCCGCCTAAAGGAGCAGGATGTTGTCACCAGACTGACATGCTATATTTCCATAATTCCGGAAATATCGAATCTGAAGGCCGCGCCGATGTCCCTGACCTCCCCCGACGCCGTCTCCCGCCTGGCCGCCCTGGCCCAGGAAACCCGTCTCGCCATCTTCCGCCTGCTGGTGCAACAGGGACCGGAGGGCTTGCCCGTCAGCCGCATCGGCGAGGGACTGGACGGACTGCCCGGCTCGACGCTGTCGTTCCACCTCAAGGAATTGCAGCACGCCGGCCTGGTGCGCTCGCGGCAGGAAGGCCGCTCGGTGATCTACAGCGCCCATTACCCGGCCATGAACGAACTGATCGGC
>DASUIL010000161.1:0-5551 GCA_036273075.1 Fluviicoccus sp.
GACTATCGTGCGGCCTTGCGGCAGTGCCCGGTGCCGGTGACGGTAATGGTGGGGATGAAGTCGCCGTTATACGCCCCGGCCGGGCAGATGGCGATTGCCGATTACGCGCCACACGCCCGGATCGTCCGTTTCCACAAATCCGGACATGTGCCGTTGGTGGATGAGCCGCTGAAGTTCGTCCGTGAACTGGGGCGCTTCCTGCACGGATACGCTTAGCGGAAGCGACCGGTCAGGCAGGCGCGCTGGTCGGCGTCCACCAGTCTCACGACGTTCCAGCCGCTCTCAGCCGCCGGAGCGGTTTCCACGGCCAGCACGCCGGACGGCAGCGGCACCGGCCGCTGGAAACGCACCTCGATTTCCCGGATATGGCCTTGCCGCGCCAGTTGCTCGTAGGTGCGGGCGAACATGCCCAGCCCCTGCAGCACGGTGCGGCCGAAGGGCGATTTGCGTCCGGCGCTGTCCAGCCAGTGGATCGGGTTGAAGTCGCCGGTCAGCAGCGCGAACTGGCGGCCGTCGCCGGGCTCGGCCTGCCAGTAGCCGCTGAAGGCCCAGGCTTTCGTGGCGGCCTTGAACGGCTTGGTCATCGCCGCGCGCTGCGAGGCGCCGGGCTTAAGGAAGGCCGAATGCAGGATCGCCACCACGCGTTCCGGCTGCTCGGCGGTACCGGTGGTGATGCGCACCGCCACCTGCGTCACGCCGCCGGATTCGGTGATCGACTCCAGGCTGGCGCGCACGATCAGCCGCCGTCCGGCGGGCAGCGGCGCGTAGACGCGCATCGACACGCCCTGATTGATTACTTCCGCCAGATTGTACGGCGACTGGTCGAACATGCGCAGCGCGGGCGACAGGCCCCACTGGCAGAACAGGTGCGGCGGCACCACCAGCGCATCGGGTCGGGCGACGCCGCACCAGTCCTGATAGGCCTCGACCAGATAGCGCGCGGGCGGCTCGATGGTTTCAATGACGGGACGGTATTCCGCGTGCGGTCGTTTGGGCAGGTAAGCGGCCAGCATCGACTTCACGAACAGCCGCAGCCACGTCCGGATCATCGGGCCGTGCTGCAGCATCAGCGCCACGGGCATCGCGCCGGGCGGCATGAAAACGAACATCGTCAACTCCTGTGGACAGCCGTTGCGCGCTTCCCGCCTTGTGGGCGATGGCGCACGGTGGCGAAGGCCCGATTATTCGCCGCCGCGCCATCGCCCGTCTTAGCCGATTGCGACAGCAAAACTGTCGCTGCGCGACAACCGTCCACCGGACTTGGCAATTTGACCGCGCTTTCTCTATAGTCGGGCGGCCGGGCTGTCCCGGTGCAGCATCAGGAAGGTCCGCCTTGGCGTCACTGCAAACCGGCTCAACCGCCGCGCCCGTGTCCCGCACGGTCGCCGTCAACTACCTGCGCGCCTTTTTCGAGTATGTGCAGCGGCAGGGGCAGACCCTGCCGGAGCTGCTGGCGGAATTCGGCATTGATCCGGCCGAGCGCGAGGGTCGCGTTTCCGTCGCGGATTGCCACCGCCTGTTCCGCCGTGCGGCGGAGTTGCTGGGCGATGAGGACATCGGCCTGCACGCCGGGGAACTGATGCGGCTGGGCTATTACGGCGCGGCCGCCTATGCCGCCCTCAGCTGCCAGTGGGGGCGCGAGGCAGTGGGCTACCTGTCGCGCTACCAGTCGCTGGCCATGGATGTCGGTGCGCCGCGCATCGAGCCGGAAGGCGGGACGCTGGTGATTCACTGGCACACCAATGCCCAGTGGCGGCAGAACCGCTATCTGGCCGACTACAACCTCTCCGGGCTGCTGGCTTGCAGCCGCATGGTGATGGGTGATGACCTGCGCCTGGTGCGTGTGGACATGGCCTATCCTGCTCCCGCCGATGCCTCGGCACTGCAACGTCTGTGCGCCTGCCCGATCCGTTTCGACCAGCCTGTCTACCGGCTGGCGGTGCCGCTGTCGATGCTGGATTACGCTCTGCCGGAACCGAATCCCGAGGTCTGCCAGGCGATGGCGCGGCTGGCCGAACAGCAGTTGCAACTGTTCAGCCGCGATGATGGCTTCCTGTCGCAATTGCGGCAGCAACTGGCCGCGCGGCTGGGGCAGGCCGCGGTGTCGCAGGAGGAACTGGCGGCGGCGCTGGGCATCCATGTGCGCACCCTGCAACGGCGGCTGGGCGAGCAGGGACTTACCTACTCGCAACTGGTGGACGAAGTGCGACAAACACTGGCCGCCGCCTACATCCGCGATCCCGGCCTCAGCCTGGGCGAAGTCGCCTTCCTGCTGGGCTTCTCCGAGCAAAGCAATTTCCAGAAGAGTTTCAAGCGCTGGTTCGGGGAAACGCCGGGCCGCTATCGTCGCCAGTTGGTCTGAATGCCTCTGGCCGAACGCGCCGTTTCTCACCCATAATGCGCCATTGCCCGACCGAGCCGGAGATGCCGTCATGCACCCCAACGCCCAACTGATCACCACCTTTTACGAAGCGTTCCAGAAGCTGGATGCCGAAACAATGGCCGCCTGCTACCACCCCGACGTGCGCTTCACCGATCCGGTGTTCCCCAAGCTGCAAGGTACGGAAGCGGCCGATATGTGGCGGATGCTGGCCTCGCGCGCCAAGGATTTCAGCCTGACCTTCGATGACGTGCGCGCCGATGACAATACCGGCGAGGCGCACTGGGTAGCCACCTACACCTTCAGCCAGACCGGCAACACTGTCGTCAACGACATTCGCGCCAGCTTCACCTTCAAGGACGGCAAGATCATCACCCATACCGACCGCTTCCACCTGTGGCGCTGGGCCGGGCAGGCCCTGGGGCTGAAGGGCTGGCTGCTCGGCGGCACGCCGCTGGTGAAGAGCGCCATCCGCAAGCAGGCGGCGAAGGGGCTGGCGGCTTACCGCAAGGAAATCGGCCGCGCCTAGGCCACGGCCGCCGTCCGGGATAACATTCTCGGACAAATCCGCTCGTCAGCCGGGCGCGTTTTCCCCGATAATCGCGCCCGACCCGTTCTCTTCATTTTTGGAAAAACCCGCATGCGTTCCCTGTTGCTGGTCCTGAGCTTCGTCATCCTCGCCGGTTGCGTATCCCATCCTGTTCCCCCCGTGGTTCCCAAGCCGGAGCCGGGCAAGACCGAACCCGGCAAGACCGAGCCGGTGAAGCCGGAAGTGACGCCCAAACCCGAAGCCCCGACCGCGCGTTACCTGCCCGCCGAGTGGATTGCCCTGCCGGACTGGCCCGGTGAGAAACTGCTGGCCACCTGGCCCGCCTGGCTGAACTCCTGCAAGCGGCTGGCGTCGCGGCCGGTGTGGAAGGATGCCTGCGCCGAGGCGGTGATGCTCGACCCCAAGGATGACGATACCGTCCGCGATTTCTTCGAGCGGCGTTTTTCGCCGTGGCGGATTGAAAGCAGCACCGGCGCTCAAAGCGGCCTGATTACCGGCTACTACGAGCCCCTGCTGAGCGGCGGGTTGACGCCCAAGCCCGGCCGCGTGCCGTTCTACAGCGTGCCCGAAGACCTGCTGACGCTGGACATCGGCTCCCTGTACCCCGAACTGAAGGGACGGCGCGTGCGCGGGCGTCTGGTCGGCAAGACCGTGACCCCGTACTGGAGCCGCGCCGACATCAGCAGCGGCAAGCTGACCGGCAATCCGAAGGTGCTGGCCTGGGCGGATGACGCCGTCGAGGCCTTCTTCATGGAGGTGCAGGGCTCCGGTCGCATCCGTCTGGAGGACGGTACGATGCTGCGCCTGGGCTATGCCGACCAGAACGGCCATCCCTACAAGTCGATCGGCCGCTGGCTGGTGGACCAGGGGGAGCTGACGCTGGACCAGGCCTCCATGCAGAGCATCCGCGCCTGGGCGGCGGCGCATCCCGAGCGCCTGCAGGAAATGCTCAACGCTAATCCCAGTCAGGTGTTCTTCCGCATCCTGCCCGGCACGGACGGCCCCATCGGCGCGCTGAACGTGCCCCTGACCGACGAGGCCAGCGTCGCCATTGACCCGAAGTTCGTACCGCTGGGCACGCCGCTCTATCTGGCCACCACCCGTCCCAACAGCGGCAAGGCCATGAACCGCGTGGTGCACGCCCAGGATACCGGCGGCGCCATTGCCGGGCCGATCCGCGCCGACTTCTTCTGGGGCTTCGGCGACCAGCCCGGCGAACTGGCGGGCAAGATGAAGCAGCAGGGCCAGATCTGGCTGCTGTGGCCCAAGGAGGCGCCCTTGCCGTCCGGCGGTGTGACCGCGCCTTGAGGGCCATTGCCGCTTTCTGACATTTTCGGTCACCCTCTGCATAGCCTTGCCGCCCGCTGTCGCCATCCGGCGGCGGCAAGGCTTCGCCAAGTTGTGAATTGATTCACAACCCCTGCATTTTCCGTTCCCGGAATCCTGAACCTGTTCACAAAACGTTAATGTGCCCGGCGCGGCTGGCACCGGCCTTGCAGTTAACGGCTTATTAACGATTTTTGTGCGGCTACAAGGAGACTTCATCATGCGCACCGTCAGAACTGTCCAGGTCCTGTCCGATATCGAGCGCGAACGCGCGCTGTTGAAATCGCTGCTCAACACCTTTGGCAAGCGTCCCCATGTCAGCTGGGAATACAGCGAGGAAGGCTTTGCCGATGTGGTGGTGCTCAGCGTTGACAATCCTTCGCTGGAGGTGATCGAGCAGGCGCAGAAGCTGGGGCAACTGGTGGTTTTCTATGTCAACGACACTGACAAGGCCCGCCTGGCCGACCAGCCATTCACCCTGTCGAAGCAGACCCGCGCCCGGCATTTCGTCGAGTTGATCGAACAGATGGAAGGTTGGTTCGGCGATGATGTGGCGGACATGCTGCGCGTACCCGTGACTGCCGCCAATGACACCCGCGCGGTTCTGGCCGGTTGATCAGGAACCGGAAAAGCAAAAAGGAGCCGAAAGGCTCCTTTTTTATTCACCGCGAAGAACCTTAGTTCTTGGCGCGGGACTTGAACTCGCCGGTGCGGGTGTCGATTTCGACGCGGTCGCCGATTTCGATGAACGCGGCCACGGAAATTTCATGACCGTTGGCCAGTTTGGCGGTCTTCATGACCTTGCCGGAGGTGTCGCCACGGGCGGACGGTTCGGTGTAGGCGACGGTGCGGACGATGGTGGTCGGCAGTTCGACAGAAATGGCCTTGCCGTTGTAGAACACGGCTTCGCACACTTCTTCCATGCCGTCTTCGATGAAGCTGATGGCGTCGCCCAGGTTGTCCTTCTCGACTTCATACTGTTCGTAATCGCTGTCCACGAAGATGTACATCGGGTCGGCGAAGTAGGAGAAGGTCACGTCCTTCTTGTCGAGGATGACCTGGTCCAGCTTGTCGTCGGCCTTGTAGACGGTTTCGGTCATGGAGCCGTTCAGCAGGTTGCGCAGCTTCATCTTGACGACGGCAGCGTTGCGGCCCGACTTGTTGTATTCAGCTTTGATAACGACCATCGGGTCGTTGCCGGACATGAACACGTTACCGGCGCGGAGTTCCATTGCTGTCTTCATGATGTTTCACATAGTAGTCATGGGGGAATAAGGCGCGCATTTTACCTGAGC
>DASUIL010000162.1:0-7823 GCA_036273075.1 Fluviicoccus sp.
TGCCCGCGGCGGATTGTGTATTACACTCGCCGTCAGTGGCGACTGCCCGTTACTATAAAGACTCCCTCCGCATCAGACAAACCCCAAAGGCCAGCCAATGAGAAGAAGCGTATTTTTTATCTCCGACGGAACCGGCATCACTGCCGAAACCCTGGGCCACAGCCTGCTGGCGCAGTTCGGGAACGTCTCGTTCGAACAGCATACCCTGCCCTACGTCGGCAGTCCGGAGAAGGCCCGCGAGGCGGTCGTGCGCATCAACGAGGTTGCGGCGCAGGACGGCATCCAGCCCATCATCATCGACACCATTGTCGACAAGGAAATCCGCTCCATTATAGCCAGTGCCAACGCCTGCATGTTCGACGTTTTCGAGACCTTTGTTGGAAAACTGGAAACGCTGCTGGGCGAAAAGCCGATGAACGCGGTGGGCAAGTCGCATTCGGTCAACACCCAGACCTACAAGACGCGTATCGACGCCGTGCATTTCGCGCTCGATAACGATGACGGCGCCCGCACCCGCCATTACGACATGGCCGACATCATCCTGATCGGCGTGTCGCGCTCGGGCAAGACACCAACCTGCATTTACCTGGCCCTGCAGTTCGGCATCCGCGCCGCGAATTACCCGTTGACGGAAGAAGACCTGGACAATGAATGCCTGCCCAAGGCGTTGAAGGAGCATCGTTCGAAGCTGTTCGGCCTGATGATTGACGCCGACCGCCTGACCATGATCCGCAACGAGCGCAAGGCCAATAGCCGTTACGCCAGCCCGCAGCAGGTGATGCGTGAATTACGCGCCATTGAATCCATTTATATCCGCGAAGGCATCCCCTTCCTGGATGTGTCGGAAATGTCGGTGGAGGAAATCGCCACGCGCATCATTGACCAGAAACACCTGAAGCGCCGCATCAGCAGCAACTAGGCAGGTCCGAAGCGGCGCATGGTCTGCTCATGCCAGGCGGGCCGCAAGTCGCGGAAGCGCTTCAGCATGTGCAACGGGCTGCCATTGCTGCGCCTTTGCACCGTCACTTCCAGTTGCACCGGAATTACTTCCCCCTGCTTGCTGAGCAGGCGCTTTTCCAGTGAAAAGTAGTCGCAATCCCCGGACAGCATGCCGTCGACATACCCCTGATCCAGACCCAGATCCTCGGGATGGGTGATTTCCACAAGATTCATCTGCAACAATTCGTCCTCGGCATAGCCGGTCAATTTGCTGAATCCGGGCGAAGCCGAGAGAATCACGAAGTTCAGGTCCACCAGGGCGATGATGCCGGACTTATCGATATCCGCCGCCGGAGCGGCAGGAGCTTCCGCTACCGGAACCGGCTCTGGCGATGCGATGGCCGCCGGGGTGTTGAGATGGCGGCCTTCGGTGACCAGCCAACGGATGGCCTTGTTGGCGCCGTAAACGGGTTTCACCGAAAAATCGACCTGATGCAGTTCGCCGTGACGGTCGATGATGCTGACTTCAAGCCGCGCCAGTTCACCGCCGGCGGCGCGGGTCACGGACTCCCGGATCCGGGCGCGGGTGCGGTCATCCCGCCACCAGATGCCTTCCCAGAGCGCGACGCCTCGCATGTGTCCCTGCGGCAAGCCGGTCATCTCGTAAACGGCCTGATTGCATTCCAGCACAGTCCCGTCCGGTTCCAGCATCCCGACAAACTGGAACATGGAATTGAACACCGCCTGGAATTGCGATTCACGGTCGGCCAGCTGATCCTGGACCCGTTTCTGTTCGGTGATGTCCAGAATCACGCCGGACATGCGCGCGGGCTCACCGTGCTCGTCCCATTCCGTGATCTTGCCCCGGTCGGCTATCCAGCGGTATTGCCCCTGGTTGTTGAGGATGCGGTATTCATTCTCGAAGAACTGGCTGCGTCCCGCGAAGTGCACCTTGATGAGCTCGACGCAGCGTTCGCGGTCTTCGGGTTGTATCCGGTCTTCCCAATGCTGGATTTCAGTGTCCTGACCGGGTTGGATGCCCAGCAGCTCATTCCAGTAGCCGGTGCGTTCCACGTGATTGTTGCGGATATTCCAGTCCCACAGGCCGACCTTCAGGTGATCCATGACGCCGGGCCAGTATTTGCCGGCCTTGTGTTCCCGGGCGGGCAAGGCTTCGGCTTCGTAGGTCTTGCAGCAGTCGCGCTCGAACAGAAGGCCGACTAGGTCGCCGGGGGTGTCAGGATCGGACTGGGCCAGCAGATGGAAAGTCGAGCGGTGACCGGTCCCGCCGTCTGTCTCCAGTTCGGCGGCGGCGCTCCCGGCCCCTGACTTCAATTCGCCGAGCAATGCGGCGATGCGCTCCCGCGAGACAGCGGTGAAAAGCGACAGCCATTCCGACCAGCCAAGTTCGGAGGCTTGATCGCCCAGCCCGTGCAGGGCGCTGGCGCCGGGCGACAGGTGCACGCGATCAGCGGCGGCATCCAGTGTCCAGGCACCGCTGCGGGATTGCCGTTCGAAAAGGGAGTAAACACGAGAAGTTGCCGGAGCAGGTTTGGCGTTGCGCTTTTCCATTAGACCCTTTGCAGTAAAAACCTTTGCACGCAGTGGCCCAATTATCTACCCGATGACCCGCGAATAAAACCCGGATTTCCGCGTTGGCGCACTTTGGTAAATAATGCCGGATGAATGGCGACAGATTATCCCGGCGGTTATCGGCCGGTCATACCCGGTTTTCAATCACGCGCACCAGACTGGACAGTCGCTGCACGGGAATGGGCAGCACTCCGTAATAGGATTCCGGCAGATGCACCGCGGTTTCCCGGAATCCGCAGGCGTGAAAACCCTGGTGGATGGCCTCCTCAGTGCCGAAGTGCAGGCTGACGCGGCTGCGGGTGACAAGGGCCAGGCCGTGGATGAAGGTGTCGGTGAAACGGGTGACCGGATGCCATTTGAAGTCAGGATAGAGGTCGGTGACATAGAGCCCTTCCGGGAATGTTTTCAGGGCGGCCGCCAGCCTTTGCCAGAAACCGCTGATCGTGGTCAGGTCGAAATAATTGACCAGCCCTTCGGTTATGACCAGGGTTTTCCGCGAAGGGTCCAATTCCCGGCTGAAAACCGTATTCAAGGCTTCCGGGGTATTTTCTTCCAGGATATTGATGGCCGCGACCCGATGGCGGTTATCCGACAATCCGCCCCGGGCCAGCAGTTTCTGTTTGTGTGCGGCCATGCCGGGCAAGTCCGCTTCCAGATAATGCAGGTCAGGAAACTCCGCGCAGAAACGGGTGCCGCGCGGCGACAGCCCGCAGGCGATCTCGACAATCTGGCTGACGCCGTCTTCGCGGATGGCGCGGCGCACCACATCGTCGATGATCAGGTGACGCTGCAGCAGCATGACATCGTTGCTGACGCCGAGGATGTGTTCCGCGAACCATTCCACCGGCCTTCCCAGCCACCACAGGGTCTTGCCCTCGCGGGTGTGGAAGGCGGGCGCGGACAGGCCGTGCTGACGCCAGACCTCACTGGTGTAATAGGCGGTGAAGCTGATGCCGGAGCTGTCGGTGTCGGCCATGTCGGTCTCGCGCGGTAAGGAAGCGTTGGCAACTACGGTAACGGAGTCCCGGTCAGGAATAAAGGCCCGGTCGGGACAATCGCCGGAACGGCGGATTGGCCCGTCAGTGGCCGCCGCGTTGCTGCCAGGCGGCGCGCTGCAGCATTTCCAGCCGTGTCGCCACCCGCCAGGCCAGCAGGTACAGCAAGGCATAGCAAACATAAGCCGCCAACATCCAGCTTTCCCCGGAACGCCAGGCGCCGACGCTGGCCGCGCCATGCAGCTTGATGACAGCCACGATCTTGCAGACGTTGGCGGCGATCAGCGCCAGCGTGCAGGCGGGGATGGTGTAGCGCAGCGTCAGGTGGGCGTGGGATTCCGGCGCGCTGCCCTGGAAAAGCCGCCGCAGCATAGAGGTGGCGGTCAACAGTCCCCGGCTGATTTCCGCCAGGATACCGACACTGTTGCGGACGGTGTTTTCCCGCTCCTCCGTGAGCGCGATCAGGTTGCGGAACGCCAGGAACAGCCAGACGAAGCAGAAAAAAGTCAGGAACAGCAACGTGGCCGAAATCTGGCTGACCCGCAGCAGGCTGTCCACTTGCAGGCTGTATCGCAAGTCTTCCGGCAGTCCGGAGAGCGGCAGGCCGGCGGGAACATCAGCCAGCCATTGGTAATTCGCCAGGCCGTGCACAAAGCCGCGCACCGTCAGCAGCAGCGGCACCACCAGCAACCAGCCCATCCAGCGTGTCATGCGCTGCAGGTCGGTGTACCGGAAGTATCGGCTCATGGCGTTCAGTTCAGCGTCAGGTTGACCACGTCCAGCCGCTTGCGGTCGCCGGGGGCCTCGCCGTCCGGTGTCGTCTTCAGGTTGACGAAGTCGAACAGCTCGCGGTCGGCCAGTTGTGACGGCGCCACGTTGCCGATGGCGGTGAAGATGCTTTCCAGCCGTCCGGGATGTTTCTTGTCCCAGTCGCGCAGCATGTCGTTGATCATGGCGCGTTGCAGGTTTTCCTGTGAGCCGCACAGGTTGCAGGGGATGATCGGAAATGCCTTGCAGCGGGCATACTCGATGATGTCCTTTTCGTCGCAATAGGCCAGCGGACGGATCAGGATGTTCTTGCCGTCATCGGACAGCAGCTTGGGCGGCATGGCCTTCAGCTTGCCGCCGTGGAACAGGTTCAGGAACAGGGTTGCCATGATGTCATTACGGTGATGACCCAGCGCCACCTTGGTCGCGCCGATTTCCTGGGCGAAGCCGTACAGGCTGCCGCGCCGCAGCCGCGAGCAGACCGCGCAGTAGGTCTTCCCTTCCGGGGTCAGCTCCTTGACGATGCTGTAGGTGTCCTTTTCCAGGATGTAATGGGGAATGCCGCGCTCGGTCAGGTATTTCGGCAGCACATCCTCGGGAAATCCCGGCTGCTTCTGGTCCAGGTTGACCGCAACGATCTCGAACTTGATCGGCGCGCTGATCTGCAGGCTGAGCAGGATGTCGAGCATGGTGTAGCTGTCCTTGCCGCCGGACAGGCAAACCATGATCTTGTCGCCGTCCTCGATCATGTTGAAGTCGGCGATGGCGCGGCCGACTTCGCGGCGCAGCCGCTTTTGCAGCTTGTTGAACTCGGTGCGGCTTTTGGGATCGGCGACGAGCGATTCATCAACGGGCGCGGGTTTGGCTTGCGGGGCAAAGGTTTCAACGGTCATGGCGATGCGGCTGCGGCGGGAAATCGGAAGCGGCGGATTTTACCCTATTTCCACCGGGAAATGAAAAAGGCGGCCCGGAGGCCGCCTTGATGAGTGGGATGTTATCCCGTTATCCGATCAGTAAGGCGTGAAGCCCAACTGGCCGCTGAGCTGGCAGCTGCCCGGGCAGGTGAACACAATCGGGTGCATGGGGGTGTTGGTGAACGTCACTTTCCCTGTTGAACGATTGAAGTCCACGCCAACCGAGGAACAGGCCGGAGTGTTTGCATCCACCGACCCGGTCACCAGAGCGCAGGCATTCATGGGGCTGATGCCGATCGACATGCCGGAATCTCCCGCCGCAACCCCCAGCGTGTTGCCATAATCATAGAGGGTGGCGCTGGCGTTACCTTGAGTGAAGGTCAGGATTCGTCCTGTGGGCGGAAAGGCAGGTAGCGGAGTCACGACCAAAGTGGCGCTACTGGTCAGGACCGAGCCGGAAGGCAGGGCCAATTGAGATACCGCGCCGGTAGTTACCGGATGGATCACCGACCCACTGACAAGTGTCAGGTTGCCTTCCGCGCCGGATACCGGATTGAGAACCGTATTAGCGAATATGAACTCCTTAGCGTTGACGCCATCGGTGTAGACGATGTTGCTACAGGCAACTTGAGTACCCGATCCGCAGCCGAACGCATATTTTGAGTTCTCGACATACAGGCTCTTCACCACATTGTTTTCCAGATTCACGACCAGGTAACGGAGGTCGGAGTCGGCGGAGACAAAGGTGTACGTGATATTGCTGCCACTACCAATGAGGTGGGAAACAGAACGGGTAAAGCCGCAGAAGTCAGCCGGAGCATTCGCGAACTTGATGATGTTGTCGCCGGAGTTTGGCGAAGTGCAAGTCTGCGCAACCGCCGGCAGCCGGAACTGTCCCATGAACGGAGCGGCCTTCGACTTGTCGGAGATATTGATCTCGTTGAAGACGCCGGTGGTGTTGTTGCTCAGGGCGTATTCAATATTGCCGTCTTGCCAGATGACTTCAGCGGTATTGGGCACACCGCTGTACTTGAAGTACACCGGATTACCCAGCGGCATGCCGCCGACACTCAGGACCCCGGTTGCGGCGTTGACGCTGAAGTTGACCTGCTGACCGTCTGTATAGAGGCCGCCCGCCTGGGACTGATGGTAGGTCAGCGTGTAGTTTCCGCCCAGGGCGGCGTTGACGGTTGCCGGTTCTGTGTTGGAGCTGCCGCCCGGCACACTCAGGGTGGAACTGCCGTCGGCATTAAAGGTAATCACCTTGTTACCGGCGTTGACCGCCATAAAGATGCCCTTGCAAGCACCGCTGCTGTTGGTAATCAGCCACGGATGACCGACATAGGTATTGTTCTGGTAGTAATTGCTGCCGCTGGCCAGCGAAGAACGGTAACGTACGGCGGTTCCCAGCGTGTTCAGCCAGTCAATGTTGACAGCCTGCCCACTGTTGTTGACGAAGTCCATGTCCAGAGTCGCTCCGCCATTCACGCTGCGGATGTTGTTGCGATCCGAGCAGGCATATTCGGCGATGCCATTCACGGTGCGGATGGGAGTTGCCTGAACGACCGGCGACGGCGTGACCGTCAGCTGCGCGGCCAGGCTGTTGAAGTAGTTGCTGAGATTCTGCAGCTCGGTTGAAGACAGCGAGCCGGTCAACAGCGTCTGGATATTGGCCAGGATGGCTTGCATGGCGGCCGCCCAGGCCGCCGCGAAATTGGCGGTGTTCAGCGCATAAGGCAGGTTGGCAATATTGCCGTCCACGCCAACGCCGTCCAGTCCGCCGGCGCGCAGGTCGGCGGCCAGGGCGTTCATCATATCGATGGCGGGTTGCGAGGACGCGGGAATCTGCGTGCGCGCTTGCTGCGCCAGGGCGGCCAGACGCATGGCGTACTGGCGGGAGGCGTCATTCAGTGCGGCGTTGAGCAGTTTGGCATAGTCATCAGGGCTGCCGATCACCACGGGTGCTTGCAGGATGTTGCTGACATTGAAGACCTGTTGTACATAGGCGTTCGCTTGATTGATGTAAGCAGCGTTCAGCGCGGCGGCGCTCCCCGCCAGCGTCAACGCCCGCTGGTAAGCGGCCTCGGTCAGCGCGGTCATGCCGACGTTGGCGGCGGCCGTGCCGGACAGCGTAAAGGCTGTGTGAAGGTTCTGGGTCAGCGGCACCAGCGATTCGTTGGCAGGTGTGACCGGATCATCCGTAATCGCTTCATCAAAGTAAGTGGCGCCTGCCAGCGGTTGCAGTTCGGCAACCACGGCGCTTACCGTCGCGGGAATATTGATCTGGGCGCTGCCTTGGGCATTGAGATTGGCCCGTCCGTATTCCTGAGCCGGATTGGAGGGATTGCGCAGGATCACGCGCGCGTTCGAGACGCGGCCCAGCGAGGGTGTGACGGTGATGGTCTTGGTGGCGGTCGTCAGGTTGGCGGTGGCGTCGTCGTCATTGCCGGTACAGGCAACCAGACTCAGGGACACGGCCATGATGGCCAGCGGCATGGCAAGGGGGCGTGTTTTCAGCATTTCCATATCCTCAGGATGCTTGATTTAAGGTTCCCGGGGCTTTTCCCGGAATGAACAACTGTCCGGATTCTAGCGCTGTCTTCCGACATCCGGA
>DASUIL010000163.1:0-4258 GCA_036273075.1 Fluviicoccus sp.
ACCCGCCATCAAGGTCGCGCCGGTCAGCACCGCCAAGCCGGAAGAACTTGATGAGAAAGTGCTGTGGCAACGCGCCCTGACCGGCGTCAAACCGCTGGAAACCGAGGCCACCGCACCGCTGAAGACACCCCGCCCCGACAAACAGGAAGCCCTGATGCGCCGCGCCCGCGCCGAAGGCAACCGCGAACTGGACAATCTGGGCATTTCCGACACCCAGGCCTTGCTAAACCCGGTGGCCAGCGAAGCACAGCTGTCATTCCGCCGCGTAGGTGTACAGGTAGGACAATTCAAGAAATTGCAGGACGGGCAACTGCCGTGGAAGGCGGCGGTGGACCTGCACGGCTGCACGGTCGAGCAGGCGCGGCTGGCTGTGCTGCAACTGATTGCCGACGCCCGCGAGGAAGGCATCACCATCATCAAGATCGTGCATGGCAAGGGCTACAGCCAGGAAACCGGCGGCTCGCTGCTGAAGACCTGCGTCAACGGCTGGCTGCAACAACATCCGGCGGTTCTCGCCTTCTGCAGCGCTTCATCCAAAGACGGTGGCACCGGTGCGGTATTGGTGCTATTAAAAAGACAAGCCCCTCCCACGGACGCTCCGCGCCAATGACCCGGATTTCAAGGACGATACTTCACGGACTGCTGTTGCTGGCGATGCTGTTGGTCCTGCCTCCGGCAAGGGCCGAACTGGTCATCAGGGATGGCTATGCCTCCGGAAAGCTGGCCCCGCATACCGACCGGCTGTGCGACCCGACCGGGAAACTGCAACTGGATGACGTTCGCCGTCAGGCTTTCACCCCGGACCGCCAGCCGGAAATCTCGCTGGGCTTCCGGCAGCCCCCCTGCTGGTTCCACACGCGCCTGACAAACCTAGGCGCCGCCGGAACCGACCTGGTCCTTTCCACGGACTTCAACATCATCGACCGGCTGGAACTGTTCGTGGTCCGGCCAGACGGGCAACAGCTGGACCGGCAGCTCGTCGGCGATGCGGTGGCTTACGACAATCGTCTGCTGAAGATTCGTACCCTGGCTTTCCCCCTGGCCATCCCGGCGGGTGAATCCCGGGATATTTACCTGCGCGCCGAAACCACCAGCACCCTGTACCTGCCGTTGCGGCTTTCCGACCATCGCGTGTTCCTGGAAACCGCGTTGTTTACCGATGCCGTGATCGGCATGTTCTATGGCATCGCGCTGGGCCTGCTGCTCTACCATCTGGTGCTGTGGCTGATGAACCGTGACCGGATGCAGGCCTGGTACCTGTCCTACGTGTTCTTCACGCTCTGTTTTTTCAGCATGGAGCAAGGGTCGCTGTTCCGCTTCTGGCCGCAAGCTTCGGCCTGGAACAATGCCTTCCTGTATTCCGCTTCCTTCCTGATGCTGGCCACGGCGCTGATGTTCTCGCGCCGCTATCTGGAAACCGCCGAATATCCGCGCCTTCACCGCTTTCTGGCTGCCGTCGCGGCGGTATTCACCCTGCTGGCCATCATCCACCCCTGGTTTCCCGCCGGATGGGTCGCACCCTTCAACTCGGTCTGCGGGCTGGCCACCATCGGCGGCATCATGCTGCTGGGCGTGCTGCGCTGGCAGCAGGGTCATGCCGAGGCCCGGCTCTTCCTGATTGCCTGGGGACTGTTGCTGCTGACCGGCTCGATTTTCATCGTGATGCTGAACCTGGGGGTTCCCGGCATTTCCTCGCTGATCCTCTGCGCCCAGGCCGCGTTTGCCGCGCAGCAGATCCTGCTGTCGATCGGGCTGGCGCAGCAGGTGCGGCTGCTGGAAGAACGCAGCGCCGCGCGGGAACAGGAAAGCCGTCTGGCGCGCGCCGAGAGTGCCGCCAAGAGCGAATTCCTGGCGCGCATGAGTCATGAAATACGTACACCGCTGAACGCCATGCTGGGGGTGACGCAGCTGATGGATGCCGATACTGCTGACACCGCCCGCCGCGAGCAGCTGGGCATACTCCGCAGCTCCGGCGAGCAGCTGATGAACATCATCAATGACATCCTCGACTATTCCAGGATCGCCTCGGGCAAGCTGGAACTGGAAGTGATCCCATTCCATCTCCCTTCCCTGCTTCAGGAAACCGCCGACCTGTTCGCCTTGCAGGCGCGGCAAAAGGAATTGGACTTCGAAACGCGCTTTGATCCTGCCCTGCCCGCCTGGGTGCACGGCGACCCCACGCGCTTCCGGCAGATCCTGCTCAACCTGCTGGGCAATGCCGTCAAGTTCACCGAAAGCGGTAATGTCTCGTTGCGGGTCGAGGTCTTCGATACCGACCAGGCGGATCAGGTGCTATGCCGATTCCTGATTGAGGACACCGGTATCGGCATGACGCCGAAACAGCTCGGCAATCTGTTCTCCTCGTTCCGGCAGGCCGATGCCAGCATTACCCGCCGTTATGGCGGCACCGGGTTGGGACTGGCCATCAGCAAACAGCTTGCCGATCTGATGCAGGCGGACCTGGCGGTCAGGAGCACTCCGGGCAAAGGTTCTGTTTTCGCCCTCAGCCTGGCGTTTCCGGTCATCCACGAGCCCGCAACCGCTACCCGCAATTCCTCGCCAACCCGGCTCCCGGAACAGTTGCGGGTGCTGGTTTGCGAGGACAACACCGTGAACCAGACCATCATTTCGGCCATGCTGGCGCGGCTGGGCGTTTCGGGTTTCCGGCTATGCGCCACCGGCGCGGAGGCGCTGGACCTGCTGAAAGCGGGGCATGACAACTGGGACCTGGTGCTGATGGACTGTGAAATGCCGGTCATGGACGGCCTGACCGCTGTCCGCGAACTGCGTCTGTGGGAGCAGCAACACAGGCTGCCGCGCATGCCGGTCGTGGCGCTGACCGCGCATGTCATGCCGCAATACCGTGAGCGCTGCCGCGAAGCCGGCATGGACGGTTACATGGCCAAACCGGTCGTGCTGGCCGATCTTGAGCGGCATTTGCGGCATCCGCTCGATCCTTAAGGCTGGATTTCAGGTTTTGTAACCTTTACCCTGTGCGCGCTTTGCGCTACGGTGCAGCTCCTCGCTCCTTTTGTATGAGACAAACCATGGAAAACGCCTACGCCTCCCTGATCAGCGCCATTGGTGAAGACCTCTCGCGTCCCGGCCTGGCCGATACTCCCAAGCGTGCCGCCAAGGCCTTCCAGTATCTCTGCAAGGGGTATCAGGACGACCTCGACACCCTGGTCAACAATGCCATCTTTCCGTCCGATAATGATGAGATGGTGATCGTCAAGGACATCGAGCTGTATTCGCTGTGCGAGCACCACCTGCTGCCCTTCATCGGCAAGTGCCACGTTGCCTACCTGCCCGACGGCAAGGTGCTGGGGCTTTCGAAGTTCGCCCGCATCGTCGACATGTACGCCCGCCGCCTGCAAATCCAGGAAAACCTGACCAAGCAGATTGCGGACGCCGTCTTGCAGGTCACGGGCGCCAAGGGCGTGGCCGTCACCATTGAAGCCAAGCACATGTGCATGATGATGCGCGGCGTCGAGAAGCAGAACTCGGTCATGAAGTCCTCAGTCATGCTGGGCCGCTTCCGCGAGAATCCCCAGACCCGCAATGAATACCTCAGCCTGATCGCCAATTGACCCGCCCGTCATGCGGCCTGAAGATTTTTCAGGCCGCAAGCTGCACAAGCCGGTCATCCCTGTTATTCTGGCCGCACGCTCCGTGCTTCCATAACTATAAAAACCATGAACAGCCAGAACATGCTGGACGCGTTGATGAACAACACGAACCGGCTTATCTACTTCAAGGATCTCGACGGCCGCTATACTTTCGTCAACCGTGAATGGCTGCGCCAGTGCAATCTCGGCGAGCATCAGGTACTGGGCCGCACGGATGAGGAGCTGTTCGGACCGGAATGGGCCGAGATATTCCGCACCAATGACCTGCAAGTCATCCAGAATCGCCAGGCCATCGACTTCGAGGAAAAAATTGTCGGTCCTGACGGTACGGTGGTCATCCACCACTCCATCAAATTCCCGGTACAGGACAACCAGGGGCGCCTGACCGGAACCGGCGGCATCTCCTCGGACATTACCGAACGCAAGGCGCTGGAAGAGTCACTGCTGGTTTCCAACCGCACCAAGGACAAATTCTTCTCGATCATCGCTCATGACCTCAAGAATCCGCTGAACGGCCTGATCGGCCTGACCGATCTGCTGATGGACGATCTGGACGTCGCGCCCCCGGCGCAGGTGCAAAAGGAAATCCGGCTGATCGGCCAAACCACCAAGGTTCTGCACAACCTGCT
>DASUIL010000164.1:0-4226 GCA_036273075.1 Fluviicoccus sp.
TGTCGGCGACGCCACCATGTCGCCCTATGAAATCATGTCTCCGGGTGGGTCGGTGGAGCATTTCAACGAGGAACCCGGAGCGGTGTGGATGCAGCGCCTGACCCAGCATTTCCAGAAGGTGGTGTGGCTGAATCCGGAGCCCGAGAAAAGCTGGCAGATGACGCAGTCTATCCAGGTGGCGAAGAAGCTGCTGGAAGACCGGATGTATCCGCTGACCTTGCAGGGTATTGAGGCGGCGACGAAGTATTTGAGCAAGTAGACTGAGGAGTCTTCAAGACTCCTCTTTCAACCATCCCTTCGCATTCTCCCCCCGCAAAATCCTGACCTCCTTCTTGCCGCGCGTAATGGCCGTATAAAGCCAGCGCAACTGGCTGGTATAGCTGCCCTGCAAATAGCCCGGCACATCCACAATGGCTGTTTCCCATTCGCCGCCCTGCGCCTTGTGACAGGTCAGGGCATACCCATATTTCACCTGCAGGGCGTTCAGGTAAGGATCATTCTGGAAGGCGCCGCTGATCTGCGCGGGCGTCAGCTTCTCAGCGCGGATACGCTGCTTGAAGTCGGCTACCAGCGCCTGCCGTTCATCATCGGTGGGGCCGGCTAAGGGGGAATACAGCAGGTTTTCGAGGATCAGGCAGTCCTGTTCCATGCGCCCGTGCAGCAGTGATTGATAAGCCACCTTCACTTGCCGGAACACGAGCTTTACCTGTTTGTGAAAGGGCTTCTGCTTCAGGCGCAACATCACCAGCCGGGTTTCCTGCGCGCCCACTTCCAGAACCTTCACGAGATCGCCGTTCAGTAACTGCGATTCCGAGTTGTTCTGGTTGACCATCAGGATATCGCCGGGTTGCAAGGGCGCGAACATGGCGTTGAAGCGCTTGTGCCGCACCTTGCGGTTCAGCTCCAGCGCCCGCTTGTTGGAGTGGGTAATGATGATCGAAGCGCGGCCGGACATATGGTCGGCGCGGTAGCGGGTGGCGTCATCGTCGCCCGGAAGGTAGCGCCAGTCATCGGCGGGCGGCAGCCAGTCGACCGGGTCGCGCGCGCCGCTGAGGATGCTGTCGCGCAGCCGCCCGGCCTGTTGCAGGATATGGCTGCCTTCCTGCTGCCGCACGATGGCGGTCAGTTCCACTTCCCGCGCCTTCAGGCCGAAATATTTCTGGATATGTTGCGCGAACAGTGCCATTGACACGGTTTCGCCCACCGGCGGCAACTGGGCGGCATCGCCCACGAAGATGACGCGATTGCCGCTCAGCAAGCCGCTGGTCAGACCTGACCAGAACAGGAAGTCGCTCAGCAGCTGTCCGGAACCATACTGGGTGAACAGCGAGGCCTGGCCCACCGGCAAGGGGCTGCCGTTGGCCAGCATCGAGGCTTCGTCAATGATGATGACGGTGTTTTCCGGCCCTTCCTGTGACAGGCTGAAGCGCACGTTCAGGCCGGTATCGCCGCTCATTTCGACGCTGGCGAATTCATAGATGACCGAGTGCACGGTCTGAGCGCCTTCGCCGGTGGCCATGCCCAGGATGCGCGCGGCGCGGCCGGTAGAGGCCAGCAGCAGGTAATCCTGCTGGGTGTCACGAAGATGATCCAGCAGCCGCGACACCAGCGTGGTCTTACCCGTGCCCGCATAGCCGCGCAGGATGAAGCAGGCATCGTCGCTGTCGAGGAATTCCCGGATGGCGGCGAGGGCGGCGTCCTGTTGCGGGGTCAGTTGCAGGGTGGCGGGCGTGGTCATGGATCGGCAGTCGGAACTTTGCGCCGAGTATAGCTCTCCACCCCCTTGAAGTCCCGTTCCACAGCCCCATCTTGGTTGCATCGAACCCTTCCGACTCAACCATGGAGAGCCCTGATGAGCGACCAAGCGACCCAAAAAGAAACGCGCGGCTTCCAGACCGAAGTGTCCAAGCTGCTGCACCTGATGATCCACTCGCTGTACAGCAACCCGGAAATCTTCCTGCGCGAGCTGATTTCCAATGCCTCCGACGCCGCCGACAAACTGCGCTTCGAGGCCCTGAGCCAGCCGCAACTGCTGGAAGGCGACAGCGAGCTGAAGATCTGGATCGACGTCGACAAGGACGCCAATACCATCACCCTGCGTGACAACGGTATCGGCATGAGCCGCCAGGAAGTCATCGACAACCTCGGCACCATCGCCCGTTCCGGCACCTCCGAGTTCATCAAGAACCTGTCCGGCGACCAGAAGAAGGATGCGCAGCTGATCGGCCAGTTCGGGGTCGGTTTCTATTCCTCCTTTGTGGTGGCCGAGCGCGTGGAAGTATTGACGCGCCGTGCCGGTCTGAATGCGTCTGAAGGCGTTAAGTGGGAATCCGGCGGCGAAGGCGAGTTCAGCGTCGAGTCCGTGGAAAAGGCGGATCGCGGCACCACCATCATTCTGCACCTGCGCCCGACGCAAACCGAGTTTGCCGACAGCTGGCGCCTGAAGAACATCATCCACAAGTATGCCGAGCACATCGCCATTCCCGTCTGCATGCACAGCGAAAGTTGGAAGGAAGACGGCGAGCGCGAAGTCGGCGATTACGAAGTGGTCAACAAGGCCTCGGCGCTGTGGACCCGTCCGCGCAACGAGATCAGCGATGACGACTACAAGGCTTTCTACCAGCACATCTCCCATGACTTCGACGAACCGCTGTCGTGGAGCCACAACAAGGTGGAAGGCAATCTGGAGTACACCTCGCTGCTGTACATTCCCAAGCGCGCGCCGCAGGACCTGTACCATCGCGACGGCGTGCGCGGCCTGAAGCTGTATGTGCAGCGCGTCTTCATCATGGATGACGCCGAACAGTTCCTGCCGATGTACCTGCGCTTTGCCAAGGGCATTGTCGACTCCAACGACCTGCCGCTGAACGTGTCGCGCGAGTTGCTGCAATCCGGCAAGGTGGTGGACAGCATGAAGTCGGCGCTGACCCGCCGCCTGCTGGACATGCTGACGCAGATGGCCGAGAACAAACCGGATGATTACGCCGTCTGCTGGGCGCAGTTCGGACAGGTGCTGAAGGAGGGCGTGGCCGAAGATCAAGCCAATCAGGACAAGGTGCTGAAGCTGCTGCGCTTTGCTTCGACCCATACCTCCGATTCCATCCAGTCGGTGTCGTTGGCGGATTACGTGGGCCGCATGAAGGAAGGGCAGGACAAGATCTACTACATCACCGCCGACAGCTGGGCGGCCGCCAGCCAGAGCCCGCATCTGGAAGTATTCCGCAAGAAGGGCGTGGAAGTGCTGCTGCTGAGCGACCGTCTGGATGAATGGCTGATGAGCCACCTGACCCAGTTCGAAGGCAAATCCTTCCAACACGTCGCCAAGGGCGATCTGGATCTGGGCAAGCTGTCCAGTGAGGAAGACAAGCAGGCTGAGGAAAAGCTGCAGCAGGAAAGCCAGTCGCTGGTGGAGCGTCTGAAGAAGGTGCTGGGCGACAAAGTGGAAGCCGTGAAGGCCACCCAGCGCCTGACCGATTCTCCGGCCTGCCTGGTGCGCAGTCAGTATGATCTGGGCGCTGCGCTGCGGCAGATGCTGGAAGCCAGCGGCCAGAAGCTGCCGGAGTCGAAGCCGACGCTGGAAATCAATCCGCAGCATCCCTTGCTGGCGCGCATGGCTGGTACGACGGATGACGGGCGTTTTGAGAACCTGGCGCTGATCGTGCTGGATCAGGCGACGCTGGCGGAAGGCAGCGCGCTGGCGGATCCGGCGGGCTATGTGAAGCGCATCAACGGCTTGCTGGGCGAGCTGGCGTAAGACGGATTCGCGCGCAATAAAAAAGGGACGTCATGTCCCTTTTTTATTGCCTTGCCGACTCAAACCCGGCGGGCAAGATACCCCTTCACCGACCCCGCCTTCGTTTCCTTGAAATACTCCCAACCCTCCGGAATACCCAGTTCTTCCCACGGCTTGTCTCCTTCCACATACACCAGACAATCCTCCGCCAGCAGTTGGCGGGCTGCCAGCAACTCCATCACCGGCTGCCACAAGTCCAGGGCATAAGGCGGGTCCAGGAAGATCACATCAAACGGTTGGGAAATGCGGGTCAGCAGCATCAGGCTGTCGCCGGTCAACACTACCGCATTGGCCGCGCCCAGCTCCTTCAGGGTGGCCTGCAGCTGCTTGGCCTGCAGGCTGCTCTTTTCCAGAAACAGGCAGGAAGCCGCCCCGCGCGACAAAGCTTCCAGCCCCAGCGCGCCGCTGCCGGCAAAGGCATCCAGGCAACGCT
>DASUIL010000165.1:0-3425 GCA_036273075.1 Fluviicoccus sp.
GCCCTGCCGGTCGTGGCAGTACCAGAAACTGACCGGGTTGAAGACGAAGCCCAGCACGCGCGGCTGGGTTTGCAGCCAGACTTCGCCATCCGCCAGCCCTGACAATCCGGCATCCGCCAATACACCGCGAATCCAGACTTCAGTATCGCTCCCGTCACCATGGTCGGCTTCATGGAAACCGAAGAGGTTGAAGCGGTTGTAACCGAACAGCGCATTGGCCAACGAGGCGCGACGACTGAGCGGAAAGCACAGGAACAGCGCCGGATAACGGAAGGCGTGCGCCGCCAAACCCAGACGACGGTGAAAGACTTCCCCGGTGTACAGCCAGTTACGCGCGTCGTTCGTCATGGCGGCGTTCCTCAATCCAGAACGGCATGCCAGGGAATGGTCGCCCCCAGCAGTTGGGCCACACGGATCCCTGACTTCAGGCCGTCTTCATGGAAACCGTAGCCGGTCCAGGCTCCGGCGAACCAGGTGTGGTTTCGGCCCTGGATGGCAGCCACGCGCTGCTGCGCGGCGTAGGCTGCCTGATCCAGCTGCGGATGGTCATAGTCAAAGCGACGCAGCACCTTGTCGGCAGCAATCGGTTCCGGCGGGTTCAGGGTCACGAAAACCGGCGTGCTGAAGGGCAGGGGTTGCAGCCTGTTCAGCCAGTAGGTCACGGCGACCGGACTGTCCGGGCCTGCGGAAGCCGTTGTGTAGTAATTCCAGGCCGACCAGGCGGCTTGCCGAGACGGCATCACCGAGGCATCGGTATGCAGCCAGGCGGTATTCGGGGCATAACGGATATCGCCCAGGATGGCGCGTTCCTCCTCGTCGGCGTCGGCCAGCAGCGCCAGCGTCTGATCGGAATGACAGGCCAGCACCACGGCGTCAAAGCGCAGGTCTTGGCCCCCTACTCGCAAGATGGCGCCGTCCGGTTGCCGCCGCACCGACTCCACCGGCGCATTGAGCCGCACGTCACCGATACCGGCAACCAGTCGGCGGACATATTCTCGGGAACTGCCCACCACTGTCTTCCACTGCGGCCGGTTGCTGATTTGCAGCAGGCCGTGATTCTGGCAAAAACGGATGAACGTGGCGGCGGGGAAATCGAGCATGCCGCTGACCGGCGTCGACCAGATCGCCGCACCCATCGGCAGCAGGTACCAATGAGCAAAGGACTCGCCAAAGCCCTCGGCGGCGATCAGTTGGCCCAGCGTCAGTTGCTGTTGTTCCGCCTTCAGCCGCAAAGCTTCCGCCTGACGGTTGAAGCGCAGGATATCGGCAATCATGCGCCAGAAGGCCGGGCGCAGCAGGTTGGACTTCTGCGCGAACAGGCTGCCGAGGTTGCTGCCCGCCCACTCCAGATTCTCCGCAGGCAGCTTGACGCTGAAGCTCATGTCGCTGTTGAACTCGCTGACGCCGATCTTCTCGAAGAGGGCGATCAGGTTGGGGTAGGTGCGCTCGTTGAACACCAGGAAGCCGGTGTCCACCGGATGGGTATGACCGTCCAGCGTCACGTCCACGGCGTTGCTGTGGCCACCGGCATAGCCGCCGGCTTCGAACACCGTGACCTGATGCCGGTTCGCCAGCAGCCACGCGGCGCTGAGACCAGAAATTCCCGAACCAATAACGGCGATCTTCATTTTGTATAGTACATAAGTGGCGATGTGGTCAATTTAGACCAATCCTTGCCCCATATCAATACTTTGTACTGTACAAATCTGTAAATCGTCGGCGCTGACCGTATTTGCTCCGCCGGGGTGGCCTGAATGGTTCTGGACAGTTTTACGGGCTTGGCGCAAAGTGGGCCAATCCTGAACTAACGTGCCAGATTGATCATGACTGACGCCAAGACCGTACACGCTTTTTGTGATGACGCCCTCGGCGGCCTGGACGCCACCGCCATCGCCACGCTGATTGCCCGGGGCGAATTGAGCCGGCGCGAGGTGGCCGAAGCGGCCATAGCCCGCGCCAAGCGGCTGGAGCCGCACATCAACGCCATCGAGCTACCGCTGTTCGACACCGCGCTGGATGCCGCTACTGCAACGGCCAGCGGCGCCTTCGCCGGGGTGCCCACCTTCATCAAGGACAACACCGACCTGAAGGGACTTCCGACCAATCAGGGCTCGGCGGCCGTCAATGCCCGCCCGGCCAAGGATGACGGCGCGTTCGCCAAGCAGTTGCTGGCTCAAGGATTCGTGACGTTGGGCAAAAGCCGCATGCCGGAATTCGGCTTCAACGCCAGCACGGAATTCATGGGCTTGAATCCGGTACGCAATCCCTGGCACCTGGACTACTCCAGCGGGGCGTCCTCGGGCGGGGCGGCGGCGCTGGTCGCGGCCGGGGTGGTGCCGATTGCTCACGCCAACGACGGCGGCGGTTCCATCCGCATCCCGGCGGCGGCCTGCGGTCTGGTCGGCCTGAAACCAACCCGCGGCCGTTTCATTGATGCCGAAGCCTCCAGCTCGCTGCCGGTGAACATTGTCGGGGAGGGCGTGGTCACACGCACCGTACGAGATACCGCCCGCTTCTTTGCCGGAATGGAACAGGTCTACCGCAACCGGCGGCTGCCCGGTGTGGGCTCGGTGGAAGGGCCGGGCAAGCGTCGGCTGCGGGTCGGGCTGGTTCTGGACTCGATCAACGGCGCACCCACGGACGCCGCCACGCGCGAGACCGTGCTGCAAACCGCCAGGCTGCTGGAAAGTCTGGGCCACCGCGTTTCGGAAATGCCGCTGAGCATCAAGCCGAGCTTTGCCGACGATTTCAGCATTTACTGGGGCATGCTGTCCTTCCTGGTGTCGACCTTCGGCAAGCAGCTGATGAGCCCGGACTTCGACAAGAAGATGCTGGACAACCTCAGCGTCGGTCTGGCGCGCCATTATCGCAAGAACGCCTTGAAAACTCCGGCGGTGCTGTACCGGCTGAAGAAGTCTCAGGATGACTACGCCCGCAATTTCCGCGATTACGACGTGGTGCTGTCGCCGGTGTTGTCGCACACCACGCCGAAGCTGGGCTGGCTGTCGCCGGAACAGGATTTTGAATCACTGTTCGCGCGGCTGCTGCAATACGTCAGCTTCACGCCGCTGAACAACGCCACCGGCAGTCCCGCCATTTCCCTGCCGCTGGGCGCCACGGCCGAAGGCCTGCCCATCGCGGTGCATTTCTCCGGCGCGCACGGGGACGAAAAGACCTTGCTGGAACTGGCGTTCGAACTGGAACAGGCGAAAGGCGGATTCCGCCGGATTGAAGACTTCGCCCGGGCCTGATCAACCGGTAAAAAGGGGAAGCGTTCACAGTTTCCCCGTGTCATGGAACTGTCAATATTTCAGCAATGAGGTATGCTGTCTTTTTTGACGCTGCCGAGCTTATTGCCGATGTCCGATACGACACCCTTGCTGGGCCGGGACGACCCCGCTGTCTTCGACGTTGAGCGCCCGGAG
>DASUIL010000166.1:0-4459 GCA_036273075.1 Fluviicoccus sp.
TCCACTGTCCGCCTGCTCGCGGATGCTCTTGTCCAGCGGCAACTGGCCCAGCAATTCTGTCTGGTATTCGCGGGCAATGCGTTCACCGCCGCCTTCGCCGAAAATCGCCTCGGTGTGGCCGCAATTCGAGCATACATGCAAGGCCATGTTTTCCACCACACCCAGCACATCAATGCTGACCTTGCGGAACATCTCGATGCCCTTCTTGGCATCCAGCAAGGCAATGTCCTGCGGCGTGCTGACGACAACCGCGCCGGACACCGGAATGCGCTGCGCCAGCGTCAGCTGGATGTCGCCGGTGCCGGGCGGCATGTCGATGACCAGATAATCCAGATCCTGCCAGGCGGTTTGCCCGAACAGCTGCAGCAGCGCACCGGTGACCTTCGGACCGCGCCACACCACCGGATTGTTGTCATCAATCAGGAAACCGATGGACATGGCCTGCAGGCCGTAAGCCTGCAAAGGCACGAAAGCCTCGTTGCGGATTTCCGGACGCTGGTTGAACAGGCCGAGCATGGTGGGAATGCTGGGACCGTAGATATCCGCATCGAGAATACCGACGCGCGCGCCCTCGGCGGCCAGCGCCAGCGCGATATTGACAGCCGTGGTCGACTTGCCGACGCCGCCCTTGCCCGAGGCCACCACAATCACGTTCTTGATGGGCGGCGCGGACTCGACATTGTTGGTCGGCTTGCTGCGCGGCACCTTGAGGATGAGGTCATAGGCCACGCGCCCGGCACCGGCGTCGGTCAGCGTCTGCACCAGCAGATCGCGCAGTTCTTCCGCGCAACTGGCGAAGGGATAGGGCAACGCCAGCTGAATGCTAACCAGATCGCCGTCGATGTCCATGCGTTCCGTCAAGGCCAGCAAATCCTTGCCCATCCAGGGATCTACCTGACGGCTGAGAGCGGATTCAAGGTGCTTGCGAGACAGGGACATGAGGGGCTCCGGAGGCAAAAGACAGGCTGCGTATGCTACCCCATTTTGCGTTATAGTAGCGACCTTCAAATTTTCATCCGGACGCCCCCTGCCCATGAGCACGACAGCCCGCCGCCTGCTGGTTACCAGCGCCCTGCCCTATGCCAACGGCCCCATTCACCTGGGCCATCTGGTGGAGTACATCCAGACCGATATCTGGGTGCGTTTCCAGAAATCGCGCGGCCATGAATGCCATTATGTCTGCGCTGACGACGCGCACGGCACGGCCATCATGCTCAAGGCGGAACAGAACGGCGTGACTCCGGAAGAACAGATCGCCACGGTCAAGGCCGACCACGAACGCGACTTCGCCGACTTCCTGATCCAGTTCGACAACTACCATTCCACGCACTCGCCGGAAAACCGCGAGTTCAGCGAAACCATCTACCGGCGCAACCGCGACGGCGGCCACATCGCCACCCGCCCGGTGCGCCAGCTGTTCGACCCGGAAAAGAACCTGTTCCTGGCCGACCGCTTCATCAAGGGCGAATGCCCGAAATGCAACGCCAAGGACCAGTACGGTGACTCCTGCGAAGTCTGCGGCGCTACCTATGCCCCGACCGAGCTGAAGAACCCCTACTCCACCATTTCCGGCGCAACGCCGGTGGAAAAGGAGTCGCTGCACTACTTCTTCAAGCTGCCCGATTTTGAAGCCATGCTGAAGGAATGGACCCGCGCCGGCGGCCTGCAACACGAAGTGGCCAACAAGCTGGCGGAATGGTTTGAAAGCGGCCTGAACGACTGGGACATTTCCCGCGATGCGCCGTATTTCGGCTTCGAGATTCCCGATGCGCCGGGCAAATATTTCTACGTGTGGCTGGACGCGCCCATCGGCTACATGGCCAGCTTCAAGAACCTGTGCGGCAAGCTGGGCCTGAACTTTGACGATTACTGGGCTCCCGGCGCGGAGAGCCAGACCGAGGTCTACCACTTCATCGGCAAGGATATTGTCTATTTCCACGCGCTGTTCTGGCCCGCCATGCTGCACGGCGCCAACTTCCGCAAGCCCAGCGGCGTGTTTGCCCACGGCTTCCTGACGGTGAACGGCCACAAGATGTCGAAATCGCGCGGCACCTTCATCAAGGGCCGCACGTATCTGGAGCATTTGCAGAACCCGGAATACCTGCGCTATTACTTCGCCAGCAAGCTGTCCGGCTCGGTGGAAGACATCGACCTGAACCTGGAAGACTTCACGCTGAAGGTGAACAGTGATCTGGTGGGCAAGGTGGTGAACATCGCCAGCCGTTGCGCCGGGTTCATCAACAAACAGTTTGACGGTCAACTGTCTGCCCAATGCAGCGAAGAAGCCCTGCTGGACGAGTTCATCGCCGCCGGTGACGGCATTGCCGAACACTACGAAGCCCGCGATTTCGGCCGCGCCATCCGCGAGATCATGGCGCTGGCGGACAAGGCCAACCAGTACATCGACGAGAAGAAGCCCTGGGCGCTGGCCAAGGACCCCGCCAACCGCGACGAAGTGCAGGCGGTGTGTTCGGTCGGGTTGAACCTGTATCGCCAATTGATCGTGTATCTGGCTCCGATATTGCCGGGCATTGCCGAAGCCAGCCGCGCCTTCCTGGACCTGGCCAGCCTGAACTGGGAAAGCCGCTATAACCTGATGCTGAACCACCGCATCAACGCTTTCACCCCGCTGATGACGCGCGTGGAAAAGGACAAGGTGCAGGCGATGGTGGATGCCTCGAAGGAAAACCTGACCGCCACGGTTGCCGCCACGCCAGCCAAGGCGGAAGCCAAGCCCGCCGCCGAGATTGAAGCGCTGGCACCGACCATCACGATTGATGATTTCGTGAAGGTGGATTTGCGGGTGGCGAAGATCGTGAATGCCGAGCACATTCCCGAAGCCGCCAAGCTGCTGAAGCTGACGCTGGACCTGGGCAATGAACAGCGGACGGTGTTTGCGGGCATCAAGTCGGCTTACAAGCCGGAAGACCTGATTGGCCGCCTGACGGTGATGGTGGCGAATCTGGCGCCGCGCAAGATGAAGTTTGGCATGTCGGAAGGGATGGTGCTGGCGGCCGGGCCGGGTGGCGGGGATATTTTCCTGCTGTCGCCGGATGAGGGGGCGACGCCGGGGATGAAGGTGAAGTGAGGGAATTGGGGCGCGAAAGCGCCCTTTTCCTCATTGTAAATTAGCTAAGGTGGTTTTATGCTCAGATTTAATCTCTATGAAATTGATCGTCAAAATGACTGCAGTTTCTTACATATAACCTCAATGGCTTCATCTTCTTTCCCAACATAAAGTGTGTAGTGATGGTATTCACCTGACAGTAGGCCGCTGAAAGCAAAGTGGCCATAGCCGTCCCCGACGGGTTATAGATCGAGTGTCTGACGCTCATCTCTAACTCAAAGGAAACGACTATGACCACCGACGAGAAAGTAGCACGCCGCAAGCTGAGCCTGCTAGAACTGGCTCAAGACATGCAGAACGTCAGCAAGGCTTGCCAGCTGATGGGTTACTCACGGCAACTGTTTTACGAGATCCGCCGCAATTACCAGACCTTTGGCTCCAGTGGGCTGGTAGATCGCTTGCCCGGTGCCAAAGGCCCACATCCCAACCGGGTCAGCGAGCAAGTTGAGCAAGCCATCCTTGCACACAGCCTGCAATTCCCCACTCACGGCCCCCTCCGGGTTTCCCAGGAACTGATGCTCAAGGGCGTTTCGGTCAGCTCAACAGGTGTCCGGGGTGTCTGGAGCCGCCATGAGTTGTTAAGCCGCCACCAGCGCTTGTTACGACTGGAAAAGACCGTCCGCGAACAGAAGCTTGAATTGAACGAGGAGCAAGTCCGTTTGCTCGAACGGTTCAGCCCCGAGTTCCGCGAACGCCATATTGAAGTCCATCACACCGGTGAGCTGGTGACGGTGGATACCTTCTTTGTTGGCACGCTAAAGGGGGTTGGCAAGGTCTACATGCAATCCGTGCTGGACGGCTACAGCCGTCATGCCTGGGGACGGCTCTACACCAGCAAGCTGCCTGTCACGGCAGTGCATGTGCTGAACAATGATGTCTTGCCCTTTTTCGAGGAACACGACATCCCGGTGCAGACCATTCTTAGCGATAACGGCCGTGAGTTCTGTGGACGACCGGACCATCACCCCTATGAGCTGTTCCTGCAACTGGAAGGCATCGAGCATCGAACAACCAAGGTCCGGAGGCCACAAAGCAACGGCTTCATCGAACGCCTGCACCGTACCCTGTTAGATGAGCACTTCCGCATTCAGGGTCGAACAAAGTGGTATGAGACGCTGGAGGAAATGCAGGCCGATCTGGATGCCTATCTGCTCCACTACAACCGGCAGCGACCGCATCAAGGGCGGAACATGAAAGGTAAAACGCCGTACGAAATGTTCCTGAAGGGACGACCGACCAACACCACCAAACAGGAGAAGCCAAGCACCAAAAAAGCTGCTTAAATGAACAACCCGCCGGGGGCGGGTGTCAGGTGAATACTGTCACTGTACA
>DASUIL010000167.1:0-2536 GCA_036273075.1 Fluviicoccus sp.
CGGGGCGGCTTCGCCTTGCAGCCATTGCAGGCGCAGGGCGGCCGAGGTCCAGGCCATGCCGGTTTCCGCGTCGAGGATGCCGATGACGCCGTTGCGCGTGTCTTCCGCCTCGGGACAATCCTCGTCCACCCAGGCCCGCAGCCGTGCGCCGAAGGACGGCGCCCGTTGCAGCGGGTGCTCCTGCATGGTGTCGGTATCGATCAACGACTTCAGCAGGTCCAGACCGCCGACCAGCGATGACATCAGGCTGAACGACAGCGGATAGCTGCGGCACAACTGCGACAGGATCAGGTCGGCGCGCAACTCGGCCTCCAGCGCCAGCGCGTCGTGGCGCACGGCGGCGAAGTCGGCGGCCTCGGCGGCGCTGAGGCCATAAGCCGCCAGCGCGGCCTGCGGGTCGCGGCGGAAGCGCTCGCGCAGGCGGCGGTCAAACAGCAGGTGGAACAGCACCTCTTCCTGGGTCTGCAGGCTCATGCGTGTTCTCCGGCCAGGGCAACCAGCGCCGGGTTGGCGCTCAACCGCCGCACCAGTTCGCACAGCCGCGCCAGTGTCGCCAGCACGGACGCGCCGTCCCGGCCTTCGCATTCATAACAGACCGCTTTCAGGTTCGGCAGCAACGGCAACCAGGCTTCCAGCATCCGCCAGTTTTCCTCGGGAATCCCGCATTCGTGGGCGTCGATGTAGATCGGGCCGCTGTCGCCGTCCTTCATCCGCCCGCCGGCAATATGCACCTCGACCACGCGGCGGCAGTCAAGCGCGTCCAGACGGTCGAGCACCCGCCCGCCGCAGGCCTTTTCCCATGACACCAGATGGCCCATGTCCAGCAGCACGGCGCAATCGGCGGCGTCGGCCAGCCGACCGAAGAAGTCGAGCAGGGGCAGCGTGCCGACGGTGAAGGTCATCGGCGGCGGTTCGATGGCCACCGTTACCGGAATGGCCGCGCGCACCTCGCGCACGCGGGCGACGGCCTGCTGCAGCGAGGCCTCATTGAGGATTGGCGGAATGAAATAGCCCAGCTGTGTCGAATAGCCGTGGCTGTCGCCCCAGAAGCAGTAGGCGCAGTCCTGGGCAAACCAGGGCGACGCGACACGGCCGATATGCTCCGCCGCCGTTTCCAGCCACAACGGCGAGTTGGTGAAGCTGCCGCAAAAATTGATGAAGGAGGGATGGAACAGCACGGTCGCGCCGGCATCCCGGATGCGGCGGATTTCGTCAATGACCTCGTCCGCCTCGACCTGCGCGGCATACTCCACAAAACGCGGGCCGCCGGGCGTGCGCACCAGCGTTACCGGGTCGGGTTCGGAAGCCAGGCTGAGGCTGACGCCCACGCCCAGGACGGGAAGGTGTTCAAGCATGGATGCGCTGCCGCCGGAGAAAGCCGGTTACGTTAGCACAGAGCGCGGAAGGCCGCCAAAAAACAAGGCAGCCCGGAGGCTGCCTGAGTGTTGGAGATGCATCATTATTATTCTGGTCCACCGTCCCTGGTGTTGGGTGGTGTCCGGTTATTCCAGGTTCATGCTGCATTCTTCGTTGGCGGGTTCGATACGGCAGCGCACCTTCTTCATCAGCGACATCATCTTCTTGTCGTACATGCCTTCCTTGGTCATGTTGACGCGCACTTCGCGCATCAGGCGGATGTACTTCTCCTGATCGGCCTTCGACAGGTCCAACCAGTACTTCTTGGGAATGTCTGCTTCGCTGGCGTTGACCATGCGCTCGACCACATCCAGCTTGGACAGCGCGAATTCGCGCATCTTCTGGACGCGCTCGTCGAAGTCCGGCACGTCCTTGATGAACTTGTCGCGGCGGATGAGGATGGTGGCGGTGATCTGCGCCAGCGGGAAGCGGAAGATCGCGCCCTTGGTGCCCAGGCCCTTGTACAGTTCCAGCGGCTTGAAGGCCACGGCGGGGGCGGCAATGATGTCGACCTGACCGTTGTTGAACTTGCCCGCGAAATTGGTGATGTCGGACGCCACCGGTTGCGCGCCCAGGCTCTGCACAATCTTGGCCTGCGCCTTGTCGAAATCGAGCACGGCCACCTTCTTGCCCGCCGCCTTCTCGATCGAGTTGATCTGGCGGTCGTTGACCATCACGTAGGCGCCGCCCAGCGGAATGACCGCCGCCACCTGGTAAGGGCCGCTGATGGTCAGCGGCGCCAGCTTCGGATTGGCCAGGCTGGCGATCAGCTCGCGGACATGCCGCCAGGTCGGCAGCGCGCCCGGCGAATCAATACTGCCGATGAAAAAGTTGAACTGCTTGGCGCGCATGGTGGAAATGGCGACACCGTCGCACTGGCCGGCCTTGAAGTCCTCGGCGGCCACGCGCTCGTCGGTGTAGGCGCGCAGATCGGCGTTCACGCCCCATTTCTTCGCTTCCAGCGCCAGATCCTTGGCATAGCTGAAGGCGTCACCGGTGGTGCCCATGATGTCGAAGATACAGAACTTGATGGTGATCGGCTTGCCCAGCGGCTTCATGGCGGGCATGCCGGTTCCGGCTGGGGCGGGGTCGGCCGCCAGCGCCAGACCGGGCAGCAGCA
>DASUIL010000168.1:0-14733 GCA_036273075.1 Fluviicoccus sp.
CGAAGGGATTATCCGAATTTGTCATTCTTGTCATGATTTCCAACCCTTGTGGCCTGTGCCGCCTTGTTAAGATTATGGTCCAATTCCCGCCATGTTCAAGCCTGTTTCCCTGCTGATCGGCCTGCGCTATACCCGCGCCAAGCGCCGCAATCATTTCATCTCGTTCATTTCACTGACGTCAATCCTGGGGCTGACGCTGGGCGTCGCCGTGCTGATCACCGTGCTGTCGGTCATGAACGGATTTGACCGCGAACTCAAGAACCGGATTCTGGGCATGATACCGCATGCCACCATTTCGTCCCGTGAACCGATTCAGGATTGGAAGAACTTAGCAGAGTTTGCCAAAAGAAATCCACAGGTTTTGGCGGTTGCGCCGGTGACCCAGCTGCAAGGAATGCTGACCGCGAACGGGCTGGTTTCCGGCGCGATGATTACCGGGATCGAGCCGGAGTATGAGCGGCAGGTGTCGATCATTGCCGGCAACATGAAGGCGGGCAAGCTGGACCTGCTGCGCGCCGATGAGTACGGCATTGTGCTGGGCAGCGGGCTGGCGGGAAACCTCGGGGTCAATCTGGGTGACAAGGTGACGCTGGTGCTGCCCGAGGCATCGCTGACTCCGGCGGGCGTCATTCCCCGCTTCAAGCGCATGACCGTGGTCGGCATCTTCCAGGTGGGGGCTGATGTCGACGGTCTGTTGGCCTACGTGCATGTGGCGGATGCGGGCAAGCTGCTTCGCATCGGCGATACCGTGCAGGGAGTCCGCCTGAAACTGAAGGACCTGTTCAAGGCGCGCGACGTTTCGGAGCAGATCCTGTACGACCTGTCTCCCAACTACTATTCCATGGACTGGACACAGACCCACGGCAACCTCTTCAGCGCCATCCAGATGGAGAAGGCGATGATGGGCCTGCTGCTGATGCTGATCGTGGCCGTGGCCGCCTTCAACATTGTTTCCAGCCTGGTGATGGTGGTGACGGACAAGAAGGCGGATATCGCCATCCTGCGGACCCTGGGCGCCAGTCCGCAGACCATCACCCGCATCTTCATGGTCCAGGGCGCGGTGATCGGGCTGGTGGGAACAATAGCCGGGGTGGTGCTGGGCATCATCCTGTCCCTGAACATCACCCATGCCGTCACCTGGCTGGAACACGTCACCGGCCAGTCCTTCTTTGATGCCTACTTTGTCAATTACCTGCCGTCCGAACTGGAGTGGCGGGACGTGCTGTGGGTCAGCCTGACCACGGGCGCCCTCAGCTTCCTGGCCACCATTTATCCCGCCCGCAAGGCGGCCCGTGTCCAACCTGCTGAGGCATTGCGTTATGAATAAGGGGCCCGTATTGCAGGCGGAAGGCCTGAGCAAGCGTTTTGTCGACGGGGCGCGCACGGTGGAAGTGCTGCATGGCGTCAGTCTGGAAGTACAACGCGGCGAATTCGTCGCCATTGTCGGCAGTTCCGGATCGGGGAAAAGCACCTTGCTGCATCTGCTGGGGGGACTGGATCTGCCGACGGCGGGCAAGGTCAGTATTCTCGGACAGCCGCTGAGTGAGCTGGATGAAACCCGTCGCGGCGACATCCGTAACCGGCATCTGGGATTTGTCTACCAGTTCCATCACTTGTTGCCGGAATTCACCGCCCTGGAAAATGTCTGCATGCCCTGGCTGCTGAGATCCGACGCAGGCATTCCCGAAGCGCGTAAAGCCGCGACGGAGCTGCTGGAGCGGGTAGGGCTGGGCAGTCGCATGGACCACAAACCGTCAGAGCTGTCCGGCGGTGAGCGGCAGCGCGTCGCGCTGGCGCGCGCGTTGGTGACGCGTCCCGACCTGGTCCTGGCCGATGAGCCGACCGGGAATCTGGATGCGGAAACTTCGCAGGAAATCCAGGCCTTGCTGGACGACTTGCGCGCGGAATTGGGCATGAGCCTGGTCGTGGTTACGCACGACCAGCGTCTGGCGGAAACCGCTGACCGGATTTTAACGATGCGGAGCGGGCGACTCCTGTGAAGACGCCCGTGTTTGCCGCCGCCTGTGCCAGGATTTCAGGACATGGCGCCGCCAAAACCAATTCATGCCCAGATAGCCGAAGCAACCCAGCAGGAATCCGGTGACCAGCATGCCCAGCAGGAAGGGCTCCAGATAAGCCGCCATATCAAAAGCCGGTGTCCTTCCTGCGGCTGCCGCATTTCCCTCCAGCATTCCAACCAAGAGGCTTATTTCATGCAGGCTGATGCCCGGCCGGTGCAGCAGCACCGCGCCAACGTCATAGGCCACATAGAAGCATGGAATCATGGTCAGCGGGTTGACGAACCACACCATAACCACGGTCAGGGGCAGGTTGACCCGTAACAGCAGGGCGATGACCACGGCCGGAACGGTGTGCAGCGGCATGGGCAGGAAAGCGAACCACAGTCCCCAGAATACCGCTCCCGAAGCCGAGCGCCGGTTGAGGTGCCAGAGGTTGGGATCCTCCAGATGATGACGAAGGAATCCCAAGCCCCGGATCCCGGCGATGCGGGCCGGATCGGGCAGGTGGCGGTTGATAAGTTTCCTGGGCATGTGGCAGTCCGGAGCGGTGGTCGCTCAGCCCTGGCCGGAGTCGGCCTGACGCTTGCGGCGCTGCAGCCAGGCGCGGGTGACGTGCCGCCGCCAGTACCAGTTCATGCCCAGATAGCCGAGACATCCGGCCAGAAATCCGGTCACCATCATTCCCAGCAGGAAAGGTTCGATATGATTGGCCATGGCGCGGCGATTGATATCGGCTTCAGGACCCGAGCCGAAGAGGTTGCCGAGATGACCGATCAGGGCGTTGATTTCCGTCATGCTGAGCAGGGGGTGGTTCAGCAACAGGGCGCCGACATCGTAGCCAATGAAAATCACGGGCAACATGGTCAGCGGATTGGAAATCCAGCACAGGACGATGGCCAAGGGGAGGTTGACTCGGAAAACCAAAGCCGCCATGGCGGCGGGGATGGTCTGGAACGGCATGGGCAGGAAGGCGCACCATAACCCCCAGAACATGGCGCCGGCTGCCGAACGGCGGTTGAGATGCCATAGGTTCGGATCCTCAAGCCGATGCTTGAGGAATCCGAGACCGGGAGTTCTGGCAATCTTCTCCGGATTCGGAAGGTAACGGCGAATCAGTTGCTTGGGCATCCCGACTCCGGATTCATGGGCGCGACATTCTTTCTTATTTAGTGTCCTTCCGCAATCGCAAACAAGCCTGTCGGACAAGATTCGCACAATAAATCGACAAATGGCGGGATGAGCGGCGCATGTCGGCGGTCTGCTTCAGTCAATGACTTGTCTGGGAGGGCGGTGCCCCATTACCCTTGCCGGCCCTGATCACAGTCACACGGATGTGCCTATGTCCAGCCCGGCTTGCGCGGCATTCGCCGCCGGAGTGGCTTTACTCCTTTTTCTTCCAGTTCTTCCGGATGCCGCCATACCGGCGCTCCTTGGTGTTGCCTGTCTGGTCCTTAGTCTCCGGATCAGGCAGCTGCTGGTTCCGGCCTGGCTGCTGCTTGGGTCAGCCTGGGGCATCTGGCATGCCTCGGCCTATCTCGCAGACCGCATCCCCGACATATTGGAAGGATCACCGCTTTCCGTCCAGGTCCGGATTGCCGGTCTGCCTGAGCCGACCGCCCATGGCCGGATCAGCATCCGCGTTAAGCCGCTGAGGAGCCACGATACCTTCCGGCATTTTCCCGCCGGCAGGCAGTGGGTGCTCAATGCTCCGGCGGCAGATTACCGGCCCGGTGAAAGCTGGTTGATGACTGTCTCGCTGAAGCGGCCGCATGGAGCGGCTTCACCAGACGCCTTTGATTACGAGGAATGGCTGATGTCCGAGGGGATTACCGCGACCGGCATAGTGCGTAAGGCGCAAAGGGTATCGTTCGGGACGGAGTCCGTTGATGCTTGGCGGCTGCGGATACGCGAGCAGTTCACGCCCCTGATTGCCGACAAGCCGGAAGCGGCGATAGCCCTGTCCCTGCTGACCGGCGACCGGGCGCTGGTCAGCGATGACCTGGTCGGCATGTATCAGGCGGCGGGTATCTCGCATTTGCTGGCAATCTCAGGACCGCACGTGCTGCTGTTTGCGGCTGGCATGGTCAGCCTGCTGCGCCTCTTGGTCGGTTTGCGTCCGGCCATCTACCGTCAGTTGCCCTTTTCCCGCTGGCAATGGCCGGTGCTGTTGCTGGCGGCCTTGGCCTATGGCGCGCTGGCCGGGAACTCGTTGCCCACCCGCCGGACGCTGGTGATGCTGGCGCTGTGCGCCATGACCCGCATGGCGGGCCGCGAGACGGATGCCTGGGCGGTGTTGTGGCGATCGCTGGCGCTGGTGCTGTTGTGGCAGCCCCTGAGTGTGCATGCCGCCGGATTCTGGCTGTCATTCGCGGCGGTGGCGCTGATCATGCTCTGGGATGGTCGGCGACAGCCGGGAGGATCATTACGGCAGGCCGCCTCCCTGCAGGGCTATCTGTTTCTGGCGATGCTGCCGCTGGGTCTGCTTTTTTTCGGGCAGGTCAGTCTGGTTTCGCCGCTGGCGAATGCGGCCGCCATTCCACTGATCAGCCTGATTGTCGTTCCTCTGCTGTTGGTCGGGCTGATCGCCGGATTCGGTTGGACGGATGCGGGCATGGCTTGCTGGTACTGGGCTGCAACGATCCTGGAAGGTCTGGGCCAATGGCTGGCCTGGCTGGTGGGCGAAGGGCAGGCGTTGCTTTCCTGGCGTCCTGGCGGAGCAGCGTTGCTGTTCCTGACGCTGGCCTTGCTGGTCTGGTTTTTTCCGCGTCGTCTGGTGCCCCGGGAGATATCGCTGGCGCTCCTGCTGCCGGTCTTTCTTGTTCGCCAGCCGCCGGCCCCGGGTGAATTGCAAATGGCGGTGCTGGATGTCGGGCAGGGGTTGAGCGTGCTGCTGCGGACCCGCCATCATGCCCTACTGTATGACACCGGCCCCACGCCGCTTGCTGCGCAGGGCGTCATCCTTCCTTATCTCTACGGAGCGGGAATCCGCAAGTTGGACCGGCTGGTCGTCAGCCATAATGACCTGGATCACACCGGTGGCGCCGACAAGGTGATCCGGACCATGCCGGTAGATTCGGTTTTTTTCAGCGCACCTCCCGAAGGTTATCGTTTGCGGCCGGATTCACAACGCTATTTCTGCCGGGCGGGCATGTCCTGGCAATGGGACGGCGTCAGCTTCGACATGCTGGGGCCGGTGTCCGCGCGGCCGGATATGACTGACAATAACCGCTCTTGCGTGCTCAAGGTGGGCGGGCAGGGTTTCAGCGTGCTGCTGACCGGGGATATCGAGGCGGCGGCGGAGCAGGCGCTGCTGGACAGCGGCGCAAATCTTCAAGCACGTTGGCTGGTGTTGCCCCATCACGGCAGCAAGACCTCCAGCACCCCGGACTTCCTCAAGGCGGTTTCTCCGCAGACCGGAATCGTTTCCGCCGGCTATCGCAACCGCTTCGGGCACCCGGCGCCTAAAGTGGTTGCCCGCTACCGGTTGCTCGGTATTCCGCTGGAAAGCACGGTCACGTCGGGAAGTCTGGTTTACACCTTGCGCCCGGGTGGTGATTTTGTCCGGCAAGAATGGCGGCCCGGCCGTCATTACTGGCACAATTCGCCGTGAATGGGTAAAGTACGAGCCATTTTTCGCGGTTTCTGAAGAGGGGTCTGCCACGTGTGGGAATTAGTTAAAGCCGGTGGATGGCTGATGATGCCGATCATGGTGGCTTCGGTGCTGGCGCTGGGCATCTGCATCGAGCGGGGATGGGCGCTGCGCAGTCGCCGGGTGGCGCCGCCGGACCTGCTGCCCGAGGTCTGGAACTGGATCCGCAACAAGCAGCTGAATGCTGAAAAGCTGCGAGAATTGAAGGCAAACTCCCCGTTGGGCGAGATCCTGGCCGCCGGATTGCTGAACTCCCGGCACGGTCGTGAAATCATGAAGGAAAGCATCGAGGAGACGGCCAATGTTGTCATCCATCACATGCAGCGCTACCTGTCGCTGTTGGGGACGCTGGCGATGATTTCGCCCTTGCTGGGACTGTTGGGCACGGTAGTCGGCATCATCGAAGCCTTCATGGCGGTTACCGGCGGCGGCATGACCGATCCGTCGTTGCTGGCCAGCGGCATTTCCAAGGCGCTGGTCACGACCGCCGGCGGCTTGTTCATCGCCATTCCGGCCATGATCATGCACCGTTTCTTTGTCCGCCACATTGATAGCATGGCGGTCGAAATGGAACAGCAGGCCATCAAGCTGGTGGATATCGTCCACGGCGACCGCGAAGTGGACTTTCAGGAAGTGGCTCCATGAAGTTCCGCCGGCCGCGCGAGGATTCGCTGGAAATCAACTTGACGCCGCTGATTGATTGCCTGCTCTTCCTGATCATCTTCCTGATGATTTCCACCACCTTCAACAAGGCCAGCAAGCTGCAGATCGTATTGCCTGAAGCGAAGGGCGATGCTGCCAGACCCTCCCGCGACAAGACCATTGAAATCGGCGTCAGTCAGGGCGGCGTTTACACTGTCAATGGACAGGAACTGGCGGTGCGTGACGCCCGCCAGCTGCAGAGCGCCATTGAAAAGGCCAGCGGCGGCCGCCGTGACATGCCCTTCGTGATCGCCGCCGACGGCAAGGCCCCGCACCAGTCCGTAGTGACCGTGATGGATATCGCCGGACAGATGGGATTCGTCAACCTGAATATCAGCACCCGACTTCGTAGCGAGAATCCTTGATGGCCAGCAGCGGGATCGAGGCTTACAAGCGCCTCCTGGGTTATGCCCGCAAATACTGGGGAGCCTTCGCGCTCGGCATCCTCGGCTTCATCATCAACGCCCAGACCGAGTGGGCGGGCGCGCAGGTGGTCAAGTTCATCATTGACGCCATCCAGAGCAAGAACCAGGAAGCCAAGAATCTCTTCCCGGTCCTCATCGTGCTGATTTTCCTGTTTCGCGGCGTGGGGACGTTCCTGGGCAATTATTTCATTTCGCTGGTGGCGCGCAACGTGGTCTATGAACTGCGCCGCCAGCTCTTTGACAAGTTGCTGACCCTGCCCAGCCAGTATTTCCACCGCCATTCCGCCGGACATATCAGCGCCAAGCTGATCTATGACGTGGAACAGGTGACCGGTGCCGCGACCGAAGCCCTGAAAACGCTGGTGCGGGAAGGCACGGTCGTGACTTGCCTGCTGGCCTACCTTTTCTGGACCAACTGGCGGTTGTCGTTGTCGCTGTTGCTGATTGCACCGCCGGTGGCCTTCATTGTCCGCAAGGCGAGCAAGCGCTTCCGCATGCTGTCGCACCGCATCCAGAACTCGATGGGCGATGTCAGCCATATTGTTAACGAAAGCATCAACGGTTATACCGTGGTCAAGAGTTACGGCGGCGAGGAGTTCGAGCGTCAGCGTTTTGAAAATGCGTCCCGCGAAAACCTCCGCCAGAGCATGAAGATGGTGGTCACAGCATCGCTGAATACCCCCCTGGTGCAGTTGCTGATGGCGATCGCCATGAGTTTCGTGGTTTACATGGCCTTGCAGCCGCATATCCTGGGCGATGTCAGCGCTGGTGGTTTCGTCGCTTACATTACCGCCGCCGGATTGCTCTCCAAACCCATGCGCGCCCTCACGGACGTCAACGAAAAGATCCAGCGCGGTATTGCCGCCGCGCAGTCCGTGTTTGAAATGCTGGATGTGCCGGGTGAGAACGATACCGGGGTATTGTCCCGGGACCGCTGCAAGGGCGATCTTGAGTTTCGCAACCTGAGCTTCGCTTATCCGGAGGGGGAAACCGTTCTGCGCGACATCAATCTGCGCATTCCCGCCGGCAAGACGGTGGCGTTGGTCGGACGTTCCGGTTCGGGCAAGAGCACGCTGGTCAATCTGATTCCCCGTTTTTACGAGAGTGCGCCGGGACAGATCCTGCTCGATGGTGAGCCTTTGCAGGCCTATACGCTGGAATCATTGCGACGGCAAATCGCCACGGTGAATCAGAAGGTGGTGCTGTTTGACACCACTATAGCCGCCAACATCGCTTACGGGGTTCTGGCCGATGCGCCGATCGACGCCATCGAGAGCGCCTCCCGCGCCGCCTATGCCCACGAGTTCATCCAGAAGCTGCCGGAGGGCTACCAGACCCGGGTCGGTCAGGACGGCACCGAACTGTCCGGCGGCCAGCGTCAGCGCCTCGCTATCGCCCGGGCCTTGCTGAAGGATGCGCCGATCCTGATCCTGGACGAGGCCACCAGCGCGCTGGATAACGAATCGGAATACTTCATCCAGGAAGCGTTGGAAACGGTAATGAAAAACCGGACGACCCTGGTAATCGCGCACCGGCTGTCGACCATTGAGAAGGCGGACCTGATCGTGGTGATGGAGAAGGGCCGGATTGTCGAGACCGGCAGTCACGCCGAACTGCTGGACAAGGGCGGTCTTTACGCGCAATTGCACAGCCGCCATTTTGCCGATGACGGGGATGAACCGAGTTGATCCGGGAACGGCTGGTCAGGGACTGGTATCACGGCGGCTGGCTGCCGGTTTTACTGATGCCCCTGACAGCGCTGTTCTGGCTGATCGCGACGCTGCGGCGTCTGGTCTATCGTTCAGGCCTTATCCCGATCAAACGTTTTCCCGTGCCGGTAATCGTCATCGGCAACATCAGCATTGGCGGCACCGGCAAGACGCCGTTGACACTGCACCTGGTTCAGCTCCTCAAGGAGGCCGGTTATCGCCCCGCGATTGTCAGCCGCGGATACGGGGGGCGAAGCGATCACTACCCCTTGCTGCTGGGATCTGAAACCCGTGCCGAGGAGTCGGGTGACGAACCCTTGCTGATCTACCGGGAAACCGGTGTGCCGGTAGTGGTCGATCCGCGCCGCCCGCGGGCGGTTGAACTGCTCGTCCAGCGGGGACTTTGTGATATTGTCATCTCAGACGACGGTTTGCAGCACTATGCGCTGCACCGCGATCTGGAATTACTGGTGGTGGATGGCGAACGCGGACTCGGCAATGGCTGGATGTTGCCTTCCGGACCGCTGCGGGAGCCGGCCAGCCGGGCCGCAAGCGTGGATGCCGTGGTGATCAATGGCGGTTCCGGGCTGAATTTGCCGTTACGACAAGCGCCGGTTTTCCGCTTTTGCCTGAAACCGGGCAAATTGTTACCGGTGGGCCCTGCGGACAAGGCGTGCACTGCACCGCAGGCCGGCCAGGTACATGCTGTTGCCGGCATCGGAAATCCCGGACGCTTTTTCACCACCCTTGAAGCATGCGGCTTTGCGGTCATCCCGCACGCCTTTGCCGATCATCATCAGTTTAGGCCGGAAGATCTCGAATTTGAGGATCACCTGCCGATTGTCATGACGACGAAGGACGCGGTTAAGTGCCGCGAATTCGCCAAGCCCGATGTCTGGCAGTTGCCGGTCGCGGTTGAAGCCGATCCCGCGCTGGAGGATCGGATCCTGGCCTTTGCGGCCCGTTATCGAGAGAAGAGAGTCCATGCTGGATAAGAAGTTGCTGGCGATTCTGGTTTGCCCCCTCTGCAAGGGGCCGTTGCACTACCATGCCCCGCAGGCTGAACTGGTCTGCCGCGCCGATGCCTTGGCCTTTCCCATCCGGGACGGCATCCCGGTGATGCTGGATACCGAAGCCCGGCCGTTGACCCTGGACGAAAAGCTTGCTCATGACCACACCGCCGGGAGCAGCGGATCATGACGCGTTTTCATGCCGTCATCCCGGCTCGCTTCGGTTCGACCCGCCTGCCCGGTAAGCCGTTGCTGGATATCGCCGGCAAGCCGATGGTGATCCGTGTCTACGAGCGCGCCCGGCAAAGCCGCGCCGCCACGGTGGTCATTGCGACCGATGATGTCCGTATCGCCGAAGCGGCGGACCGTTTTGGCGCGCCCTGGGTCATGACGTCGGCGGATCATCCATCGGGCACGGACCGCTTGCAGGAGGTCGCGGTCAGTCAGGGTTGGTCGGATGATGAGATCATCGTTAATGTACAGGGGGACGAGCCGCTGATTCCCCCCGAAGTGATCAATCAGGTGGCTTTCAATCTGGCCTCGCATCCCGAGGCTTCCATAGCGACGCTTGCCGAGCCGTTACATGACGTTACGCAATTCACCAACCCGAATATCGTCAAACTGGTGCGTGACCATCAGGATATGGCCCTGTATTTCAGCCGCGCCAGTATTCCCTGGGCCCGGGATGCATTCAGCCAGGGTGTAACGGCATTTCCCGAGCCGGACATGTTTTTGCGCCATCTCGGCATTTATGCCTATCGTGTCAGCTTCCTGCACCGTTATGTCGGCTGGAGCCCGGCTCCGCTGGAACGGCTGGAGGCACTGGAACAACTGCGGGCGCTGTACTATGGCGCCCGCATACATGTCGATCTGGCCGCAGCCAATCTTCCTCCGGGCGTGGATACCGCCGAGGATCTGGAGCGGGTCAGGCTTCTTTTTGTGTGATCAAGGCCTATTAGAATGAGTGAAAAAATCAGCGTCCTGTTCGTCTGCCTCGGCAATATCTGCCGGTCCCCGACCGCCGAGGGCGTCTTCATCAACATGGTGGAAAAGGCGGGCTGGAAGGAACTGTTCAAGATTGACTCCGCCGGCACCGCCGCCCATTATGTCGGCGAGCCCCCTGACCGTCGCGCCCAGAAGCATGCCAAGGCGCGCGGTTATGACCTGTCGCGCCTGCGCGCCCGCTTTATCTCACCCATGGATTTCGAGAAGTTTGACTACGTACTGGTCATGGACCGGCGCAATCTTCGCGAAATGGAGAAAGTCCGTCAGTATTGCCGCAATCCCAAGGCCAAGTTGCAAATGTTCCTCGATTACCATCCGGTGAAGAAGGGTGGTGAGGTTCCTGATCCTTTCGGTGGAGAAGAGAATGACTTTGAAGTGGTGCTGGATCTTGCGGAAGCTACGTGCGAAAACCTGCTGAAAACTCTGTTGCAGGAAAAGGGATTGACCAACTGTGGTTGCTAGGTCTCGCCATGTTTCTTGAAAACCAGGAGCTGAGCCGCTTCAACACCTTCGGATTACCCGCCCGTGCGCGTTTCCTGGCGTTGGTCGATTCCGACGAAGAGTTAAAGCGCCTGCTGCTTTCCGTCACGGCGCGTAACCTGCCCGTGCTGGTGCTGGGCGGCGGCAGCAATCTGGTGCTCGCCGGCGATTTTCCGGGGCTGGTCCTGGTTATGCGCCAACGCGGTATCCGCTTGCTCTCCACGACAGACACCTCGGTGGTGGTGGAAGCGGCGGCCGGAGAGTGCTGGCACGATTTCGTCCTGCATACCCTGTCCCGGGGCTGGTCCGGTCTGGAAAACCTGGCCTTGATTCCCGGCACTGTCGGGGCGGCACCGGTGCAGAATATCGGTGCTTATGGCGTGGAGATCAAGGACCGTCTGGCGGGCCTGACTGCGATGAACCGCGAGACCGGTGAATGCCGTGATTTCAGTCTGACGGATTGTGGATTCGGCTACCGCGACAGTTTTTTCAAGCGACAGGGCAAGGATCGCTGGATCATCACCCGGGTTCGTATCCGTCTCGATCGTATTGCAAATCCGCAACTGGCCTATGGCGATATTCAGCGTCAGCTGGCCTCGGCGGGAGTCGTGGATCCTTCGCCGCTGGATATTGCCCACGCCGTCATGTCCATCCGGCGCAGCAAGCTGCCGGATCCGGCGGTCATCGGCAACGCAGGAAGCTTCTTCAAGAATCCCGTCGTGACTGCAGAGCAGGCCCGGCAGCTGAAGTCCCAGTGGCCGGAGCTGGTGTCGTATCCGCAGCCGGATGGCGTCAAGCTGGCGGCCGGCTGGCTGATCGACCAGTGCGGCTGGAAGGGTAAGTTTCTGGGCGCCGCCGGGGTCTATGAAAAGCAGGCATTGGTGCTGGTGAATCGGGGCGGAGCCAAGGGGAAGGACATTCTGGCCCTGTCCATGGCCATTCAACGCAGCGTGGAAGACCGCTTTGGCGTCAGGTTGGAAATGGAGCCGGTCGTGGTGCCTTGAGTCAATCGTCGACAGACGCCCATAAAAAAGGAGCCTTGCGGCTCCTTTTTTATGGCCCCCGGATTACTCCGGGGTGGCCGTCCGAGACTCAGCATGCTTCTTCATGGCCGCCACGAAAGCGGCAATGACGTCAGAGGCTGATTCGGGCTTGGGCTGGTCGGGCAGCCAGGTCGCCACATAGTCGCTGACCGAGCAAGCCGGGATCACCAGTGCGCTTTGAGCCGCCGCCGGGGCTGCCTCTGCTACGGCAACGACGGCTTCCAGGGCAACGACAGGCTCCACTACGGGTTCAACCGCAGTTTCCGCCACGGTCGCAGCGGTCTCCGCTGACACGGGTGCGCTGGCCGCCGCTTGCGCCTTTTGGGCGGCAAAGAAGGCGGAAATCACCTCGGCGCCGGTGACCGGAGCCGGTTGTCCCGGCAGGAACGCGGCGATGTATTCGCCAACCGTACGCCAAGAGGCGGCCGGAGCCGGTTCAGCCACCGGTTCGGCGATAACGGCCGCCGGGGCGGGACGCAGGGCCTCTTCCGCGCGGCGCGCAGCTTCCTCGGCCTCGCGGGCAATCCGCTCGGCTTCGGCGCGGACAGCCGCCTCAGCAGCTTCACGCTCACGACGACGGCGCTCGCGCGGGTCATTGGCGGCGCGGCGTGGCGCTTCTTCAGGAGCGGCGGACGCTTCAGCGGCCACAGGCGCAGCAACGGGAGCTGCTGTTTCAGCAGGCGCTTCCGCCATGCGCGTGACCGAATTGCGCGAACGCCTCGGCGCGGGCGCCGGAGCTGCTTCCGCTGCCACTTCCACCTCAATGGCAGGAGCCTGTTCCGGTGGTGCAACGACGACTTCAGCCACCGGGGCGGGAACGACGTCGGAAACCGGTTCTGGCGCGACTTCCTCAACCTTGCCGGCTTCAGCTGCCTGCTCGGCTTCGGCGGCAATCAGGTCGGCGACAATCGGGTTGATTGCGGTAACCGGAATAGCCGATTCTGCCACCGGAACATTCGCTGACGTCATGTCCAACTCCAGCGCTTCCACTGTGTCGGCTACGTTTTCCCCGTCTGCGGTCATCAGACCGGCTTCCACCAGCACGCGCGGATCACGCTCGCGCGGGCCACGGTTGTTGCGGCGGTTGCCGAAACGATCACGGCGGGGGCGGCGTTGCTGCGGCGCGGCGCTGTCTTCACCGTTGACGCCGGTGATGTTGTCCGTAGCCGGAGTCTCTTCAATCGCGACGGCATCGGCAACCGGGGCTTCCGCCGCGAATTCCGGACGCGGATGGCGCGGTTGGCGTTCACGACGATCACGGCCGCCATCACGGCCTTCGCGCGGCTGGCGTTCACGGCGGTTGTTGTTGCCGGGCTGGGCGACGTTTTCGCCGCTTTCAGCAGCAACCACTGGAGCATCAATGACGGCGTCCTGCTGGCGTTCAGCCCGTTCCGGACGTTCCTGGCGCTCGGGACGTTCCGCGCGTTGCGGGCGCTCGCTGCGTTCGCCGCGCGGCTGGTCACCGCCGCCTTGACGTTCGCCCCGATCGCCTCGCTCGCCGCGATAACGGTCGCCACGGTTGCGGCCGTTGCGCTCGCGCGGTTGACGCGGTTGTTGGGGTGCGGAGGCTTCGGCCGTAGCCGGAGCGGGTTCCTCAACCACGGGCTGAAGCTTGGATTCGACTTCTTCCTGAACGGTCTGGCCGTTGTTGAAGAGGTTGGCGAACCAAGCAAAGAAGCCCTTGCGCGGACCTGCGGCGCTTTCGGTTTCAGCCGCTGCTTCGGCAACAGGTTCGGGGGCGCGGGCCGGTGCCGGAGCACGGTCATCACGCGATTTCGGCGCCGGGGCCTGGGTTTCCGGTTGCGCCATCTTGACGGCGGCTTCCTGACGGCGGGCCGGAGAACGGTCCTCACGACGGTTCAGGCCGTTATCTTCGTGGGTCGGCTGGAAGGCTTCGACCAACTGGAAGGAAGCGGGAGCTTCCGCACCTTCTTCGATCTGGTCATCGCGGAAGCGCGTGACTTCGTAGTGCGGGGTTTCCAGGTGCGGGTTGGGCAGGATCACCACGCGCACGCCGCTGCGGCTTTCCAGGGTCGCCAGGGCTACGCGTTTCTCGTTTAGCAGGAAGGCGGCGACGCTGACCGGCACCTGGGCGCGGATTTCGGCGCTGCGATCCTTGAGGACCTCTTCTTCGATGATGCGCATGATCGACAGGCCCAGCGAACGTACGTCACGGATGACGCCGGTGCCGTTGCAACGCGGGCAGACCAGGCCGGTGGTTTCTTCCAGCGAGGGACGCAGGCGCTGACGCGACAGTTCCAGCAGGCCGAAACGGGAAATGCGGCCGATCTGGATGCGGGCGCGGTCCATGGCCAGCGAGTCACGCAGCTTGTCTTCCACCATGCGCTGGTGCTTTGGTGGCGTCATGTCGATGAAGTCGATGACGATCAGGCCGCCGATATCGCGCAGGCGCAGCTGACGGGCGATTTCCTCGGCCGCTTCCAGGTTGGTGTTGAGCGCGGTTTCCTCGATGTCGCTACCCTTGGTGGAGCGCGAGGAGTTGATATCGATCGACACCAGTGCTTCGGTCGGGTCGATAACGATGGAACCGCCGGACGGCAGCTTCACTTCGCGCTGGTAGGCGGTTTCGATCTGGCTTTCAATCTGGTAGCGGTTGAACAGCGGCACCGAGTCCTTGTACAGGCGGATCTTGCTGGCGTAGTGCGGCATCACCTTGCGCACGAACTCC
>DASUIL010000169.1:0-7661 GCA_036273075.1 Fluviicoccus sp.
ATGGCCAGCAGCAGGTTCATGTACAGCCGCAGGATGCGGTCATCGGCCAGATTGTCAACCGCCGTCAGCGCCGTTTCGAGCCTGGATACCGCCTCGACCTGCCGGGCGGCGCGGTCACCGTTGATGGCCGGATCAAAGCGGGCCTGGAACAACTCCAGCAGCATGCGTCCCAGCTGCGGATAACGGGTCAGCGCATCCGCCTGGGCGCGTGCCGACAGGGGGAATCCCGCCTGCTGCAACCACGCCGACAGTGCGCGGAACAGCCCTGCCTCGCGCCAGCGGCAGGGAATCAGCGTCACCAGCCGGTTGAAGACATCGGCTTCGACATCGCCGCGCCAGACCACCTGCATGGCTTCACGCACGCAGGACATGGAATGCGCCTGGTACTCACGCGGCAAGCCGTCCGGCAACTCGGTGCGGAAATCGTGCAGCCACAAGCAGCTGTCCTGCAACAACAGGGCGTAGGACTGCTCGCTCAGGACTTTCAGGCCAAAGCTTTCCAATATGGGCATCACCCGCGACAAGGACAGTTGCTGATGCCATTGCAGCAGCTTGAAGCGCGCCGCCCGACCGTCAGCGGGAATCACTTCCACGGCCAACGGCGTATCAGGACGCTGGGTTTCCAGCCAGCCGATATCGATGGCGGCATCTTGCACCCGGTAGTTCTGCTTGTAGGCTTCAGGAAACACCATCTGGTACCGGCGGAACAGCTGGTTGGCGAGTACGGCGGGATACTTGGCCATCAGCACGGTCAGCAGCTCGTCATCCCAGGTGCGGGCCAGACGCTTCAGCACCGCCTCGGTTTCCTCCATGTTGATGTGCGGCGGCGCCTGATGGGCGAAGACCAGCAGCAGGTGCAGGCGGATCCAGCGATGTTCTGAAATGAACGGTGTGATTTCGACATCGGTGGCGTTGAAGCGGGCCTGCAAGAACTCGGCGGTGCGGCTGACGAAGACATCGTTGTAAATCGGCTTCGGCACGTAGATGAACACCGAGACGAAGCGGCTCCACGGATCCATGCGCCAGATGAAGCGCAACTCGTTGCCGTATTTCTGCTTCACCATCGGCAGGAAGGCATTAAGCAGATCCTGGTCGGTGGCCAGCAGCAATTCATCACGGGGGTGGGTGCGCAGCAGCCGGTCGAAATTACGGCCCTCGTGGCTCAGCTTGCGCAGGCCGGAGGTGAGATCCAGGCTGGACAACTTGTGACGGAGCACCGGCATGGTCATCGGGTCATGCTGCTGCACGCGGCTGGTATACAGGCCCATGAAACGGTAAACACCGCCGTCCGGCATCGGCAGGATGATGACATCGGCATGGCGGTCATGATGAATCGGCGAGCGGGTCAGCGATTTCGAAAAGACAATCCCCTTGTGCCCGCGCGGCAAGGGCTGGTCCGCCAGCCAATCCGGCTCCATGCCGGGCCAGGCCGCCAGACCGCAGCGCTCCACATCCCCGTTCTTATTCTGGTGCAGCGCCGCCAAAAAAGTGAAGTGGCCGCGCATCAGCCATTGCAGGAAGGAATGGCACTCCATGCGGTTGACGGATTCATCACCGCTGTTCGGCAGGTTTTCGATCAGTTGCTGACCGGCTTCGCGGCACAGCGTCTGCATGCGCGGGAAGGACTCGACCACTTTTTGCAGCATGCCCAGCGCATTGCGGATATCGGCGTCCAGCGCCGTCAGATCCTTGCCCTCGTACAGTCCGGCCAGCTCGATGTGGATCAGCGTGCGGTATTCGGCCGCCTGCGCCTCGCCCGGGGCGGGAATGGCGCTGATGCGGTTGTAACGGTCCCGGCGCAATGGCAGGTTCAGGTCCATCAGCGTCTGGATTTCGCAGTCGCTGTGCTGCAGGACGATGCGCAGGGTGTTCAGGAGGAACGGCATTTCCCTTGCGACGACCTCCACCACCGTGCCGTCCGGACGCCAGCCCACCTTCGTCAGGTCGGGATTGAACACCCGCACCTCAATTTCCTGACGCCCATCCTCCGCGAAACGCCACAGGTCAAGCAGGCAGGCGGACAGGGCGTGGGGGGTGTAACGGCGCAATTCATCCACCAGCAAGGCCTTCAGGGCAAACTCGCCGAACTGGCGGAAGGCCGGCGTTCCGGCGGCGGCGCAGGCATCCAGACAGGCCTGCCGGGTTTGCTGCAGCCAGGCCTCGGTGGTGGTGATCATGAATCCGCTCCTTGTCCGTTTTTGTTTTGGTAATGACTTACGAATAATGCCGATAAATATAGCCCAACTGCATGACAAAAAACGGGTTATCTTTGTGGACTTGCGCAAGCTTTGTTTTAATGAACGGATGACCTGAACGGACCCGACCATGCCCGACGCCCTGCCCCTCAGCTTTGGTGACGCCCTGCTCGCCTCCTGGCACAGCGACTTCGCCAATGCCTTGATCCTGATCGTGATTTCCCTGGCCATTCTGGCCCGGTTCCGACCGGAAGGCATGGGCATCCTGAAAAACTCGCTGATCTTCATCCTGCTGTGCGGCGTGCTGGGGCTGGCGGGCGGAGTGTGCCGTTTCCTGGGATTGGGGCTGCCCTCCCGCATCCTCGATGAAATCACCATCATCCTCGTCGGTTTGCTCAGCCTGCGCGTTTTCGGGCTGACGCTGTTCCGCGTGATTCTGCCCGTCATCCGCATTACTCCGCCGCGCATCCTCGAAGACCTTATCCTGGTCTTCGCCTACATCGCCTGGGGCATGGTGCACATGAGCCAGGCCGGGGTGAACCTGTCCGGGCTGGTCACCACCTCGGCGGTGATTACCGGGATCATTGCCTTCTCGATGCAGGAAACACTGGGCAACATCCTGGGCGGCATTGCGCTGCAGCTGGACAACTCGCTCAGTATCGGCGACTGGATCAAGGTGGATGATGTGAGCGGCCAGGTGGTGGAAGTGCATTGGCGGCATACCGCCGTGCGCACCCGTAACGGCGAGATTGTGGTGCTGCCGAACAGCCTGCTGATGAAGGCCAAGGTGACGATCACCGGCAGTGATGAAGTGCCGCAATGGCGACGCTGGGTCTGGTTTTCGCTGTCGAACCGCGTGCCGCCGCAGCATGTCATCGACGCGGTGGAAAAGGCACTGGCCGACGCGGAAATCCCGCTGGTCAGTCGCCAGCCACTGCCGAATTGCGTATTGATGGACTTCAAGGACGGTCTGGCCCAGTACGCGGTGCGGTACTGGCTGACCGATGCGCGCATCGACGATCCGACCGACTCAACCGTGCGAGTGCATATTTTCGCCGCCCTGCAACGCCACGGCTTCGTGGTGGGTACGCCGGTGATGGATGTGAACATGACCACCGAATCCGCCGAGCGCGACCGTCGCCGCCGCGACGCCGAGATCATGATGCGCGTGCATGCCCTGCGCGGCATGGAGCTGTTCTCGACGCTGTCCGACGACGAACTGAAGCATCTGGCCAATACCCTGACCTGGGCGCCGTTCGCCAAGGGCGACATCATTACCCGGCAAGGCGCGGTGGCGCACTGGCTCTATGTGCTGGTCAGCGGCGAGGTGGATATCTGGTACGAGGTGAACGAACACGAGCGGCGCTTCCTGACCACCCTGCCCTCTGGCCGCATTTTCGGCGAAATGGGCATGCTGACGGGCGAGCCGCGCCGCGCCACGGTCATCGCCCGTTCGGAAGTGGAATGCTACCGGATCGACAAGCCCAGCTTCGAATCGATTATCCGCTCACGCCCGGAACTGGCCGAGGAGATGGCGAAAATCCTCACCGAGCGTAACCTGCAATTGGTGGCGGTGAAGGAAGAAGCCATCAATCATGCCCAGCATCAGGCGAAAATCCTGGACGGCATCCGCCGCTTCTTCCGTCTCGACAGCAAGTAAGACGATGCCGACTGCGGGAAGCCATGACTTCCCGCAGCGTTTGCCTCACCCCAGCAACCGGCCCAACGTTTCCGACGTGTCATTGGACAGGCTGCGGGCCGCCAGGCCTTGCAGCACTTCCCGCGCCTGCGCCTGACGGCCCGGCTCCAGCCGTTTCCAGCGACTGAACGCCCCCAGCAGGCGTGACGCGACTTGCGGATTGAGCGCATCCAGTTCGGCGATCTTTTCCCCGATCAGCCGGTAACCCTCGCCATCGGCGCGATGGAACTGCACCGGATTGGCGTTGGCGAACTGCGCCAGCAACGAGCGCATCCGGTTGGGATTGGTCAGCGTGAAAGCGGCATTCCCGGCCAGACGGCGGATTTCCTCGACGCCGCGCAGCGGATTGGTGGCCTGCACCGCGAACCAGCTGTCGATCACCAGCGCTTCCTTGGCGAAACGGCCGAAGAAATCGGCGAGGCAGACGGCCGCGTGCGGCGCATCATGATGCACCAGCGCCCGCAACGCGCTCATGCGCTCGGTCATGTGCGGAGCCTTGCGATAGTTCTCGCCGACGGCATCGCGCAGGGTGAAGGACGGCGTGCCCAGCAAGGCGTAGTGCAGGCTGACGTCGCGCCAGGTGCGGGCGGCAATCGCCTCGCTGGAATACTGGTAAGACGTCTCATGCCCGTTGAGATACTGGTTCTGGAAGAACGCCGACAAATGACTGGCAATCGCCTTCTGCAAGCCCAGCCGCACATCATGGATGCGTTGCGGATCAATCACCGTCACCTTGTCGGCCAGATAGTTTTCCGTCGGCAGTTGCAGCAGCTTGGCCGCCAGTTCAGGATCGGTTTCCACCAGCCCCGGCAGCAGACCGGCCAAGGACTCCAGCACCGCCGCCAAGCCCGGCAACTCCGCCGCGCCGCCCTCGATCACCGCCAGCATCATGCGCTCGAACAGCGTCTGCGCCGACAGCCAGCGGTTGAAACCGTTATTGTCGTGACGCATCAGGAACAGCAACTCCTCATCCCCGGCCGCATAGTCCAGGATCACCGGCGCGGAGAAATCGCGCAGCAGGCTCGGCACCGGCGATTCCGTCACCCCGGTGAAGACCCAGCGTTGTTCAGCCTGATCGGCAATCAGTACACGCTCGGCGCCCGTCGTCGTACTTTCACCGGCCAGCTGCAAGGACAAGGGCTGTCCGTCCCGTCCGAACAGGGCCAGCTTCACCGGAATCGGCAACAGCTTCGGCTCGGGGAAACCGGCCTTGGCAGGCACAGACTGGCGCACGGTCAGGGTATAGGTTTGCGCCTCCGCATCGTGCGCCGCGCTGACATTCAGCACCGGCGTGCCCGGCTGGCGGTACCATTGCATGAACGGAGACAGGTCACAGCCGGAAGCATCGGCCAGCGCCTGCACAAAATCCTCGACGGTCACGCCCTGCCCGTCATGACGGTCAAAATACAGGTCGGTGCCCTTGCGGAAATCCGCTTCGCCCAGCACGGTGTGGAGCATGCGCACGATTTCCGCGCCCTTCTCGTAAACCGTGGCGGTGTAGAAATTGTTGATCTCTATAAAGGACTCCGGACGCACCGGATGCGCCAGCGGACCGGCATCCTCGGCGAACTGCGCATTACGCAACACCGCCACATCCTCAATGCGCTGCACGCTGGCCGACAACTGGTCGGCGCTGAACTGCTGGTCGCGGAATACGGTGAATCCTTCCTTCAGGCTGAGCTGGAACCAGTCGCGGCAAGTGACACGGTTGCCGCTCCAGTTGTGGAAATACTCGTGCGCCACCACCGACTCCACCCGCTGGAAACCCAGATCGGTGGTGGTTTCCGGATGCGCCAGCACGCAGGACGTGTTGAAGATATTCAGTCCCTTGTTCTCCATCGCGCCCATATTGAAATGGCTGACGGCGACAATCATGAAGATATCCAGATCGTATTCGCGACCATAACGTTCTTCATCCCAGCGCATCGAGGCCTTCAGCGACTCCATGGCGTGATGGCACTGGCGCAAATCGTACTGCTCGGCGAACAGTTTCAGCGTCACCTTGCGCCCGGAGCGGGTCACGAAATAATCCTCCAGGCAGGCCAGATTGCCCGCCACCAGCGCGAACAGGTAGCTGGGCTGGGGGAACGGATCTTCCCAGGTGGCGAAATGACGGCCATTCGCCGCATCGCCCTTGGCGGTGCAATTGCCGTTGGCCAGCAGTACCGGATAGCGTTTTTTGTCGGCGGAAATGGTGGTGGTGAACAACGCCATGTTGTCCGGACGGTCGACGAAATAGGTGATCTTGCGGAAACCCTCGGGCTCGCACTGCGTGCAATACATGCCCTTGGACAGGTACAGGCCCTCCAGCGCGGTATTGTGTTCCGGGTCAATCTCGACCTCGGTATGCAACACGAAATCCGCCGCTTCCGGCACGGCGTGAATGACCAGCTCTTCACCGGCCACGGCATAGGCGTCCGCCGCCAGTTCCACGCCGTCTACGGACAGTGCCTTCAGGGTCAGGTTGACGCCATGCAGCCTCAGCGGCGTCCCTACGGGAGTGCTGTCGGCCCGATGCACGTTCAGACCGGCCGTGACCTTCGTCACGCCATCGTGAATGTCCACCTGCAGCCGCACGCGCGGAATGCCATAGGCCGGAGCCTGGTAATCCTTCAGGAACACCGTGCGCGGATCAGTCATTTTTCTCTCCAAATTCAATTTCGTAGCCGCCGTATTTGCGAATATTGATGACGCCGGTATCCAGAATCAGGTATTGGCCCTTGATGCCCATCAGCTTGCCGCTGACGGCGGGATCTGTATCCAGATTGAAGGCTTTCACCTTGGTCGGGTACTGCTGCACAGGGTAACGGAACTCACGCGCATTTTCGCCGGTCAGGATTTCCAGTTCGCCGGGATACTGGGCCTGCAAGTCGCGCAACTCATCCGCGCACAGCCGCAGCAATTCATCGCGTAGCAGGGCCAGATCCAGTTCCGGGGCTTCTTCCTTCAGCAGGCGCTGCCAGGCGGTCTTGTCGCTGATGTGGTTGGCGAAGATCACTTCCGCCAGACCGGCCTGCAGCCGGGTTTTCACCGCCATGATCGGCAGCGCCTGACGCGCGCCCTGGTCCAGCCAGCGCGTCGGCACCTGCGTGCCACGGGTAATGCCCACCTTCAGGCCGGAGGAATTGGCCAAATACACCACATGCGGCTGGAAGCAATGGGTCAGCGCCCATTCCGGCTCGCGGCAGGTGCCCAGATGGAAATGGCAGGTTTCCGGCTTCATGATGCACATGTCGGCGGCGGCGGAACTGCGGAAGCACTTATAGCAAAAGCCCTGACTGAAGGACTTGCTGGTTTTGGCCCCGCAATTCAGGCAGAAAATGCGGCCGGTATAGCGCAAGCGCACCGACTGGCCGATGTAATCATTCAACGGCACCAGAAAATCGCCGACGGGCAGTTCGTAACAGACGGGATTCTGGTCCCGGGTTCGCATTTTTTTCAGGACACCCTGATAGAACATAGACTGGATTCTCGTTATGCCGGAGACGATCTCCGGCCGGGTCAGGGCTTAAGCGGGCGGCCGCAAGGCCGAATGGGTATGCCGGTTAGTGTAGGTCTGGAAGGGGTTGGCTTACAACGGACGACGCATGGGGATTTGCAGCCGGTTTGTGAGCGCCGCCGGTTTGACCGGCGGCCCGGTACGATTCAGTTCTTGGCTTGGTCCGCAGGCGCGGCAGCCTTGGCCTCTTCACGCGCTTTCAGATACACCGCCAGGGCATCCTGATAGGGACCGACTCGATCCAGATGTTCGACGGCAATCTCGTCGC
>DASUIL010000170.1:0-2883 GCA_036273075.1 Fluviicoccus sp.
GGTCGCGGGCCAGACGGTCGAGGGATTCCTGAATCGTCGCGTTCATCAGACGGCCTTGGCCTGGGCAGCGGCGTTACCGGTGTAGGTGGCCGGGGTCATGGCGCGCAGGGAAGCCCGGGCGGACTCCGGCAGCACGGCCATTTCCGGGCTGTCGAGGAAGGCCTGGATGTCAGTAGCGGTGATCACCTTGCCGCGCGTGAAGGCTTTCAGCTTTTCATACGGTTCGGCAATGCCGTAACGACGCATCACGGTCTGGATCGGCTCGGCCAGCACTTCCCAGGCGTTGTTCAGGTCGTCGCCCAGACGGGCTTCGTTCACTTCCAGCTTGCCGATGCCCTTCAGGGCGGCTTCGTAGGCGATCAGACTGTGCGCCAGGCCCACGCCCAGGTTGCGCAGCACGGTGGAGTCGGTCAGGTCACGCTGCCAGCGCGAGATCGGCAGCTTTTCGCCCAGATGCGCGAGGATGGCGTTGGCCAGCCCCAGGTTGCCTTCGGAGTTCTCGAAGTCGATCGGGTTGACCTTGTGCGGCATGGTCGAGGAACCAACTTCGCCTTCCTTCAGGCGCTGCTTGAAGAAGCCCAGCGAGATATAGCCCCACACATCGCGATCAAAGTCGATCAGAATGGTATTGAAGCGGCGGATGGCATCGAACAGCTCGGCGATGTAATCGTGCGGTTCAATCTGCGTGGTGTACGGGTTGAAGTCCAGCCCCAGTGATTCGACAAAAGCCTTGGCGTTGGCCGCCCAGTCAATGTCCGGATAGGCGGAGAGGTGCGCGTTGTAGTTGCCGACCGCACCGTTGATCTTGCCAAGGATTTCCACGTCACGCAGTTGCTTCACCTGACGGCCCAGACGGTAGGCGACATTGGCCATTTCCTTGCCGAGCGTGGTGGGGGAAGCGGTCTGGCCGTGGGTGCGGGACAGCATCGGCAGGTCGGCGTACTTGTGCGCCAGGCCGCGAATGGATTCGTGCAGCGCCGTCATCTGTTCCAGCACGGTGTCGCGTCCGGCTTTAAGCATCAGACCGTGGCTCAGGTTGTTGATGTCTTCGGAGGTGCAGGCGAAGTGGATGAATTCAGTCACCGCCGCCAGCTCCGGAATCCCGGCCACCTTGTCTTTGAGGAAGTATTCCACGGCCTTGACGTCGTGGTTGGTAATGCGTTCCTTGGTCTTGATCCACTCGGCGTCGGCTTCGGAGAAATTGGCGACTAGGGTATCGAGGAAGGCATTGGCTTCAGCGGAGAAGGCCGGGACTTCTGCGACGCCGGGATGGCGGCTCAGCTGCTGCAGCCAGCGCACTTCCACGGTGACGCGGGCGCGGATCAGGCCGAACTCGCTGAACCAGGGGCGCAGGCTGTCGGCCTTGCCGGCGTAGCGGCCGTCAACGGGAGAAAGGGCGGTGAGGGTGCTCAGCATGAGACGGCTCCGGGGGAATGGCGAAAAACGCGAATGATAATGGAAGTGGGGAAGGGCTGCATCACCCGTTCATCTGCGGCTGTCGAGGATGATCTGGCGCAGCTCCCTGAGAATGCGGCCGCGGGTAAAAAGCAGGTGCCAGCGGCGACCGCCCAGCCGGTGCCACAGCGCCGCGGCCTGCACGCCGCCCAGCAGCACGGCCCGGATCTGCTCGGGCACGCCGGAAGTGCGCAGGCGCTGCTCGCTGCCGCGAATCTGGATGCGTTGCGGGAAGGTGCCCAGCGTATCAATATAGATCCCGGCCAGCTTGTGGGTCATGCCGGTGCCGGTAATCCCGTCGGCAAAATGGGGCATCTGCACTTTCGCCTGTTCCAGGCGCTTGCGGGTGGTGGTCAGCATCTCGGGATTACCCGCCAGCTTGCGCTCAATCTGGATCAGACCGAGGGCATAACGCAGGCGGTCGGCCTGACGGCTGTCGCGGCGCATCCGGTCCTTGCCCGGCGCAGCGCCCATGATCAGGGACTCTTCCAGCGTACGCAGGCCGGCGGTCAACCCGGCAATGGCGCCGTACCGGACCGCCGGATCGTCAGAATCGACTCGCAGCAGGCTGTCCAGCAGCACCTTGCGACTGTCGGCGTCGACGGGCGCTCCCCAGGCAAGGGCATCAGCCAGCGCGGAAGCCTGGAAAACGGCGGCCAGCGCCAGCACGCGGTTGCGGTAAGCGTTATCCGGTTTCATGTGCGCTCCGTCCGTTCGATCACGCCGCCGCCCAGACAGACATCGCCATCATAGAAAACCACGGATTGACCGGGCGTAACCGCGCGTTGGAGGTCGTCAAACTCGACGCGCACCTTGCCGTCGCCCGCATCATGGATGACACAGGGCTGATCGGGCTGGCGGTAACGGGTTTTCGCCATGCAGCGGTGCGGCAGCTGCGGCGGCTCACCGGCCACCCAGTCGGGCGCGGCCGCGAACAGGCGGCGGCTCATCAGCAGCGGATGTTCATGCCCCTGGCCGATCACCAGCCGGTTATTCTCCAGATCCTTGTCGACCACAAACCACGGCGCTTCCCGTGTATTCCTGACACCGCCAACGCCGATGCCCTGACGCTGGCCGAGCGTGTAGTACATCAGGCCGAGGTGCTCGCCGATTTTCACGCCTTCGTCCGTGACAATGTCACCGGGACGGGCGGGCAGGTATTGCTGCAGGAAATCGCGGAAACGGCGCTCGCCTATAAAACAGATGCCGGTAGAGTCCTTCTTGGCGTGGTTGATGAAGCCTTGTTCGGCGGCAATACGGCGCACCTCCGGTTTCGGCAACTCCCCCACGGGGAACAGGGTGCGGGCAATCTGGCGGCCACTGACGGCGTGCAGGAAGTAACTTTGGTCCTTGTTGTCGTCCAGTCCCTTCAGCAACTGCGCGCAATCGGTATCGGCGCTGCGGCGGGTGTAGTGGCCGGTGGCGATG
>DASUIL010000171.1:0-3617 GCA_036273075.1 Fluviicoccus sp.
GCCCTTGACCTTGCCGGAGATTAGGCCGCGAACGATTTCGGCGTCGTTGAAAATCTTTTCCAGGCGAGTCCACGTTTCGGCGCGCTTGGCCTTCTCGCGGGACAGGACCGTTTGCCCCATGCCGTTGTCGAACGCGTCAACAACCACTTCAACGGTGTCGCCGACCTGGACTTCCAGTTCACGCTGGTCGTTCAGGAATTCTTCGCGGGGAACAACACCTTCGGATTTGAGGCCGGTGTCCACAGTGACCCAATCGGAGTCAATGGCGACAACAACACCGGAAATGACAGCGCCGGACTCAAACTGAAGTTCGCTTTCGGCAAAGAGGGAGGCAAATGATTCGCTCATGAATATACCCAGGGATGCGGATGCATCGTTTTTTGGCCGCGCACAACCAGCTTGCGCGCGGGCAGACAAATGAGGCGGACAACACGGCCGGGCTGGTGTCGCCGGGCTGCCGCCTTTCCAAACCGGAAAAGCCGGTCAGGACCGGCTTTTCCAACAAAACCTGAAACTCAGGAACCCAAGTGGTCCCAGAACGCCCGGAGGGAAGGCGTCTTGCTGGCTGCGGCGATGACGGCCTGCAGCACGGCTTCAATCCCCAACGCCGTACTGTCGAGGACGATGGCATCGGCAGCGGGCTTCATCGGGGCCACGGCGCGCTGCGTGTCGCGCAGGTCACGAGCGCGGATATCCTCCAAAATGGCGGCTAAATTAGCATCAAACCCCTTCTGGAGCAACTGCTTGTAACGCCTTTCAGCGCGGGCTTCGGCAGAGGCTGTCAGGAATATCTTCAGGCAGGCATCCGGGAACACCACCGTGCCCATGTCGCGACCGTCAGCGACCAGTCCCGGCGGTTCGCGGAAGGCATGCTGACGTTGCAGCAGCGCGGCGCGAACCCCAGGCAAAGCGGCAATTCGCGAAGCTGCGGCCCCGACTTCTTCGGTGCGGATGGTCTGGGTGACGTCATCCCCTTCGAGGATCAGCATGGCTTCGCCGTTGTTGTCCTCGAATTGCACATCAAGATAGGCGGCCAGCACTTCCAGGCCCTTTTCATTGTCGGTCTGGACGCCATGCTGCTGTGCGGCCAACGCCAGAAGACGATACAGCGCGCCGGAATCCAGGACATGAAAACCGAGCTTCAGCGCCAGGCGATGGGCGATGGTGCCCTTGCCGGAACCGCTGGGTCCGTCAATGGTAATGACCGGCGGAATCAGCTGTTCGCGGACAACGGGTTCAAGGTCTGCACTCATGCGTGCCTCCGGCAAAGTGATGACTGGGCGGCCTGATGTTGGAATTCTTGTGCGGCAGGCGCGTGCTTTTTATAGAAGTCCGGCCCGAAAAGCAACCTGAACCGGTAACAAAAGGTGCTATAACCCTCTTTTACCGGAAAGTTGCCTCTTGTCGGCAGGCTCCTAGCGGAACAGATCCTGCAATTCTTCGCTGGAAAAGATCTGGTCGTACCATTCCTTGCGGATTTCCCGGCTCTGGATATCCGTCTTCACGCGCTTGATGAAGTCGTGGAAGTCCTGGTTGATGGTGGCCATCTTGTTCAGCACATCCCAGTCCAGAGTTTCGGTGCGGGCGGCCGGGAAGATAATGCTGGACGCATCGGGCTCATTCGGATTCAGCTCGATGATGCCGATGCCGAAGGTGGCGGACAGCCGGCCCAATTCGGAAATGAATTCCTCGTCATCCGAAATACGCGCCGCCACCAGATAGCCTTCGTTCGCCCAGGAGGAGTTGGAGACTGCCTGGAAGAAGGTTTCGCGCAGGTTGGCGAAGTTCAGTTCGCGCTTCAGTTCAAAGGAATAGAAGCGGACCGCCGTATTGCCCAAGGTCGAGTTCAGTTCATAAACATCGGTCTGCCACTCTTCCATCGGGAAATAACAACCGACCATGTCGGGATGGAACCATTCGCCGTAGTCCTTGTTGTCGGTACGGCTGAGGCGGATAGTACGGGTATAGACACGCAAGTGCAGCGAGGCGAAATAGCTCAGCAGCGGATACAGGTCCTTTTCCAGGAAGTTGCCGCGCGCCACCGGGCGCTTTTCCGCGCCCTTCTTGGCATCCAGCGGCAGCTCCTGCAGCAGGGGCAGCTCGAACGGCACCGGCATGTTCTTGAGGAAGAAGCGCACCGGCCGTGAGCCGGTCTTGATGAACGGCGAGGCGGGATTGTCGCGCATGTCGATATACAGCCGGGCGCCAAGGGTGCGGACCGGCGTTTTACCCCGGGAACCGACCTGGGCATCGTAACCCAGCTGCCGCGCCAGATCCCAGATTTCCTCCGAAGACAAGGGTCGCTTCTGTTCCGTCAACAAACGCTTGGCCAGATCCAGAAAACTCAGTTTTTCCATGGCCAATTAGTTTTCCACCACGCGGATATTCAGGCCCGCGCCGCGCGCCAGTTCCACGAATCCGGGGAAGCTGGTGGCGACGTTGGCGCAATCGTTGATTTCAATGGTGCCGGTGGCGCGCAGGGCGGCCATGGCGAAGGACATGGCGATGCGGTGGTCGCCGTGGCTGACCACCGAACCGCCGCCGATGGGGCCGCCTTCGATGATCATGCCGTCCGGAGTCGGAGTGGCTTTCACGCCCAAGGCGATCAGGCCGTCGGCCATCACCTGGATGCGGTCGGATTCCTTGACTCGCAGTTCTTCCGCACCGGTCAGCACCGTGGTGCCTTCGGCGCAGGCGGCGGCAATGAACAGCGACGGGAACTCATCAATCGCCAGCGGCACGTCCGCTTCGTTGATCTGAATGCCTTTCAGCTTGGCATGCCGCACGCGGATATCAGCCACCGGCTCGCCGCCGACAATGCGTTCGTTCATCAGCGTCAGGTCGCCGCCCATGTCGCGCAGGATATTGAGGATGCCGATGCGGGTCGGGTTGATGCCGACGTGTTCCAGCACGATATCCGCGCCCGGCGCGATGCTGGCGCCGACCATGAAGAAGGCGGCCGAGGAAATGTCGGCGGGGACATCAATATTGGTCGCCGTCAGCTTGCCGCCGCCGCGAATACGGATGGTGGAGCCTTCGGTCTTCACGTCGTAGCCGAAACCGCGCAGCATGCGCTCGCTGTGGTCGCGGGTGGGCGCGGGTTCGGTGATGACCGTCTCCCCTTCCGCCCAGAGACCGGCCAACAGCACGCCGGACTTGACCTGGGCGCTGGCAACCGGCATGTCATAGACGATGCCCTTCAGCGCCTGGCCGCCCTTGATGCTGACCGGAGGCGTACCCTTCTCGCCGGTGGTCTGGATAACCGCGCCCATGGTGCGCAGCGGCTTTGCGATGCGCTCCATCGGCCGCTTCGACAGCGAGGGATCACCCGTCATGACGGTGTCGAATTTCTGGGCAGCCAGAATGCCGGACAGCAGGCGCATCGAGGTGCCGGAATTGCCGCAATAGATGGCGTTCGGCGGGCACTTCAGGCCATGCAGGCCGACGCCGTGAATCCGCACTTCACCGTTCTTCGGCCCTTCAATCACCACGCCCATGTCGCGGAAGGCCTGCAGGGTCGCCAGCGCATCTTCACCTTCCAGAAAGCCGGTGACTTCGGTGACGCCTTCGGCCAGCGAACCCAGCATGATGGAACGGTGCGAAATGGATTTGTCGCC
>DASUIL010000172.1:0-2822 GCA_036273075.1 Fluviicoccus sp.
GGTGTTTGAAGCGCTGTGGAATGGCGAAGGCGAAACCGCCGATGCTGTCATCGAGCTGAAGGGCCTGAAGCAGGTCACCGACAGCGGCGCCATTGAAGCCATGCTCAAGGAAATCGTCGACAGCAGCCCGGCGCAGGTCGCGGAATATCGCGGCGGCAAGGAAAAGGTGTTCGGCTACTTCGTCGGCGAAGCCATGAAGCGCTCGAAGGGCAAGGCCAATCCCGCACAGGTGAATGAACTGCTGAAGAAGCTACTCGCGGGCTGATGTCCCTGCCGGGAATATGGCATTATTCCCGGCAAACGACCGGTTGCCAGGAACGGGCATGAACGATCAACCCTTCATCTCCACCCTGCTCTGCGCCCGCCTCCAGGCGCTGAGCGGCAAGCTCACGGATGCCCAATCACGCTTGTCGCTGCGCGACCCGGAGGCCCTGCACGATTTCCGGGTCGCCTTGCGCGAGTTACGCAGCCTGATCGAGCCGGTAAAGCAACAGCTTTACGGCGCTGACGAACTGAACCGCCTGGCTAGGGCGTGCGCCAAACCCACCAACAGTTTGCGCGACCGCGAGGTTCTGTCCCTCGAAGTCCAACGAAAAGGTCTCGCAGACGTGCATCTCGCCCTGGAATCCGATCTCGCCGGGGGCAAGCTGGCGCTAGCCAAGCGTCGCCCGGCCGATGTACTGATCCACCGCCTGCTCAGCTTGACGGTCTATTGGGAAAAATACCTGCATCGCCACGATTGGGAAGCGCTGGAACAGCAGATTCACCAATACCGCCGGAAGCAACGCCGGCGCCTGAAACGCGATCTGGCGGACGGCACGGCTGACCTGCATGGCTTGCGAATCGGAATCAAGCGTTACCGCTATTTCCTGGAAACCTATCGTCCGCTGCTGGCGGAACTTCCGTCCGGACTGCTGAAAAGCCTGAAGGACGCCCAGGAACTGACCGGTAACTGGCACGACCGACAGGTCTGGGTGGAAACCGCCACACGCCTCCCCGAACTCCGGCCGCTGGTCGCGGGATGGATTACAGAATCCATAGACATATCGATAAATATCAATAAAATACGACAGATAGTTAAACTATTAATTTAATCAGAATTAACTTTCCAAAACGCATCGGGCATCCGTCCTGACCCCAAACTAAAACGCCACCCGGAGGTGGCGTTTTTCAGTTTGCGGCGCGCTAGAAACTTAAGCCGGTTTCTGTGCCGCTTCCTTCACCAGCGGGGCCAGCTCGCCCTTCTGGGTCATTTCCATCACGATGTCGCAGCCGCCGATCAGTTCACCCTTGACCCACAGCTGGGGAAAGGTCGGCCAGTTGGCGATGCGCGGCAAGGTGGCGCGGATGTCCGGATTTTCCAGAATGTTCACATAGGCAAACGGCTCGCCGATCTGGATCAGGGCTTCCACGGTGCGGGCGGAAAAGCCGCACTGCGGGAACTGCGGGGTTCCCTTCATGTAAAGGAGCACGGGGTTTTCCGCGATCTGTTTCTGGATCAGGGCTTCTACTTCCATCTCGGATACCTTTAATTTGGCAGGAATTGGCAGCCGGTATTCTACCTCTAATTGCTGATGGCGCGTAATCTGGTTAAGATGTTCGTTTACTCCATCCATCTGTTTGAATCCGCAAGAATTGCCATGACCAGCGCCCTGATGCCCACGTACGCCCGCCAGCCCATCGCCTTTGTCCGGGGAGAAGGCTCGCGCCTTTACACCGCGAACGGCGACGCTTACCTGGATGCTCTCACCGGCATCGCCGTCTGCGGACTGGGCCACGCCAACCCGGCAGTGGCACGCGCCATCGCCGATCAGGCCGCCACGCTGGTTCATACTTCCAACCTGTATCAGGTGCCGTTGCAGGAAGAGCTGGGCGCCGCCCTGCGCGACGCGTCAGGCATGGACCTCTGCTTCTTCGGCAACTCCGGCGCCGAGGCCAACGAAGCCGCCATCAAGCTGGCGCGCATGTTCGGCCACCGCAAGAATGTCGACGTCCCGGCCATCATCGTCATGGAAAACTCCTTCCACGGCCGTACCCTCGCCACACTGTCCGCTACCGGCAACAAGAAGGTGCAAGTCGGATTCGAGCCGCTGGTGCAAGGGTTCATCCGCGTTCCTTTCGATGATGTCGCCGCCGTCGAAGCCGCCATTGCCGCCAACCCGGATGTGGTCGCCGTGCTGGTCGAGCCGATCCAAGGCGAAGGCGGCCTGCGGCCTCCGGCGGCGGGTATCGCCGGTTATCTGGAAGCCCTGCGCGCCGTCTGTGACAAACACGACTTGCTGCTGATGCTGGATGAAATCCAGACCGGCAACGGCCGCACCGGCAAGTATTTTGCCTACCAGCATTCGTCGATCAAGCCCGATGTGCTGACCACCGCCAAGGGACTCGGCAACGGCTTTCCCATCGGTGCGTGCATGGTCAGCGGCAAGGCCATCGACTTGTTCCACCCCGGCAATCACGGCTCCACCTATGGCGGCACGCCGCTAGGCTGCCGCGCCGCCCTGACCGTGATCAAGGAGTTGCAGAAGGGGCCGATCGAGAATGCCGCCGCCATGGGCGAGCGAATGATGACCGGCTTCCGCGAAGCCCTGGCAGACCTGCCGGTACAGGTCAACGGCAAGGGCCTGATGATCGGCCTGCGCCTGCCCCGCCCCTGCGGCGAACTGGTCGCGCAAGCGCGTGACGAAGAAAAACTGCTGATCAACGTGACCGCGGACTACGTGGTCCGCCTGCTGCCCGCGCTCAACATCAGCGCCGCCGACGCCGACGAGATTGTCAGCCGGGTTTCCCGGCTGATCCGGCGCTTCCTGGCCGCCTGAGCG
>DASUIL010000173.1:0-6677 GCA_036273075.1 Fluviicoccus sp.
CCGCATCTGCCGTCGGCGAATCCGGAAGTGACGATCCGCGCCAGCAAGGCCGATTTCCTGGCGATGGCGGCGCGCACCGAGGATTCGGACACGCTGTTCTTCAGCCGCCGGCTGGTGATGGAAGGGGATACCGCGCTGGGACTGCTGGTGCGCAACCTGCTGGACTCGGTGGATTTGTCGGCGTTGGGCGCGCGCGAGTTTTCGCCGTGGCGGGTGGCGGGGATGGTGGGGGGATTGTTGCGGGGGCGGAAGGGGGAACGATGGGTGGTGTGGTGATTCAATTTCCCCACGTACCGCCATCCCCCTCCAGCCCCACCTGCTTCAAAACCCGATCCACCACGAATTTCACCAGCCCGTCGATATCCGTCGGGCGGTGATAAAAACCGGGGCAGGGCGGCATCACCGTCACGCCCAGTTTCGCCAGCGTCAGCATGTGTTGCAGGTGAATCGCCGAGAACGGCATCTCGCGCGGCAGCAGCACCAACCGGTGGCCTTCCTTGATCGCCACATCGGCGGCGCGCTCGATCAGGTTGTTGCTGAGGCCGGTCGCCACCGCTGCCAGCGTGCCCATACTGCACGGGCAGATGACCATGCGTCGTGGAGCGCCGGAACCGGACGCGGCGGCGCAGCTCCAGTCGTGATTGGCGTAGAGGCGGATCAAACCGTCGCGGCCGCCGGACAGTTCACGGAAGCGGGCTTCGGCAGCGGCGAGATCGGTGGGAATCACCAGATCGTGTTCCAGCCGCAGTACCTCACGAGCGGCGTCGGACAGCAGCAGTGTCACCGCCTGGCGGCGGGCTACCAGCGCCTTCAACAGGCCGAGGGCGTAGGGCATGCCGGAGGCGCCGGTAAGGGCGAGGGTGAGGCGGTGGGGCATGGGGCAAACTCCGTGACTTGTACTCCCTCTCCCCTTGGGGGAGAGGGCCGGGGAGAGGGGTGCGGAAAGTCGCCCGAACACAACGCCAGTTCAGGCACCACCGCCGCACCCCTCTCCCTAACCCTCTCCCCCAAGGGGAGAGGGGACTTCCATTAAGGGGCTGAAATCCATGAAATTCCACGACCTCCGTCAATTCCTCACCTTCCTCGAACAGCGCGGCGAGCTGCGCCGTATTACCCGCGAGATCGACCCGCATCTGGAAATGACCGAGATTGCCGACCGCGTGCTGCGCGCGCACGGCCCGGCCTTGCTGTTCGAGAAACCCAAGGGCTATGCACTGCCGGTGCTGGCCAACCTGTTCGGCACGCCGCAGCGTATTGCCTGGGGGCTGGGGCTGGAAAGTCCGGCCGCCCTGCGCGGGCTGGGCGAGACGCTGGCGAAATTGAAGGACCCGCAGCAGGTGAACGACGCGGCCAGCCTGTTCAGCCATTTGCCGATGGTGAAACAGGTGCTGAACATGTCGCCGAAGCAGACCGGGCGCGCGCCCTGCCAGGAGCGGGTGTTGGAGGGCGAACAGGTGGACCTGAACCGGCTGCCGATCCAGACCTGCTGGCCGGACGACGCCGCGCCGCTGGTGACCTGGCCGCTGGTGATCACGCGCGGGCCGGAGAAGCCGCGGCTGAACGTCGGCATCTACCGCATGCAATTGCTGGGGCGCAACCGGCTGATCATGCGCTGGCTGTCGCATCGCGGCGGCGCGCTGGATTATCAGGCCTGGCAGGCGCGACATCCCGGCAAGCCTTTCCCGGTGGCGGTGGCGATCGGAGCCGACCCGGCGACGATGCTGGCGGCGGTAACGCCGATCCCGGATACCATGTCCGAATTCGCCTTCGCCGGGCTGCTGCGCGGCGGCAAGACCGTACTCACTGACTGCCTCAGCCACGACCTGCAGGTGCCCGCCCAGGCCGAGATCGTGCTCGAAGGCTTCATCCGTCCCGGCGACACCGCCCCGGAAGGCCCCTACGGCGACCATACCGGCTACTACAACGAGGTGGCGGAATTCCCGGTCTTCACGGTCGAGCGCATGACGATGCGCCGTGACGCCATCTACCACAGCACCTACACCGGTCGCCCGCCCGACGAGCCCTCGGTGTTGGGCGCGGCGATGAACGAGCTGCTGGTGCCGCTGCTGCAGCAGCAGTTCCCGGAGATTGTCGATTTCTGGCTGCCGCCGGAGGGCTGTTCCTACCGGCTGGCGATCATCAGCATCCGCAAGCAGTACGCGGGCCACGCGCGGCGGGTGATGATGGGCATCTGGTCCTTCCTGCGCCAGTTCACCTACACCAAATTCCTGATCGTCACCGACGCCGACATCAACGTGCGCAGCTGGGATGAGGTGATCTGGGCGATGACCACGCGCATGGACCCGGTGCGTGACACCATGAGTGTCACCGGCACGCCGATCGACTATCTGGATTTCGCCTCGCCGGTGGCCGGGCTGGGGTCGAAGATGGGTTTCGATGCGACGAACAAATGGCCGGGGGAAACGGAGCGCGACTGGGGACGGCCGATCGAGCGTTCGCCGGAGATTGTGCGCAAGGTGGATGCCTACTGGCGGGAACTGGGGCTGCCGGGCGCGCCGCGCCGTTGAGGCGGCGGCCCTGAGAAGACGGAGTCAGAGTCCGGCGGTCAGCCGTTCCACGCGACGCCGCTCGCGTTGCAGGATGAAGGCGCGGGCGGTGCGGAAGTAACCGGCTTCCATCAGCTGCTGTTCCACCATGTCCTGCACCTGCGCGGTGTCCAGTTCTTTCAGGTCGGCCAGATAGACTTCAACCGCGTGCGCCAGCATCCACGCCATCGCCGGGCCGAATTCGTCAATGCCTTCCCCGGCGGCGGTAATGGCGCGTTCAATCTTGTTGAGGTCAAAGGAAGCGGTGTCGCCGTTGCGCTTGCGCAGCGTGCTGGGACCGAGGCGGATGGCGGGGGTGGTCATGATGTCTGCTCCTGAAGCCGTCATTGTTGTTTTGCCGGAGGCCGGTTCACTTTAGCGCAGCTGACGGTCGATCAACTTGATGATGGTCAAGGGTAGAGCGGCGGCATCCCGGCACACTGGCAGGTCGAACGTCCCTGTCCCGGACGGTTGCGGAGGCTGTCATGACCGATCATCACCTGCCCCTGGTGTATTCCTGTTCCGGCTGCTCCAACGTGGCTCAGCTGGCCAATGCGCTGGCGCTGCGGCTGGACCGCGCCTGTCTGGCGGAAATGTCCTGCATCGCCGGGGTCGGCGGCCATGTGCCCGCGCTGGTCAACAAGGCCAAGTCGGGGCGGCTGATCGTGGCGCTGGACGGTTGCGCGCTGCATTGCGTCAAAGGCTGTCTGGCCCAGCACGGTCTGAAGCCGGATGTGCATTTGACACTGAGTGAATTCGGCGTGCGGAAGCGTTATGGCGAGGAGTGCAACGAAAGCGTGGCCGATGCGGTGTTTGCGGAGATCCGGGATGTGCTGGGGGACGGGAAGCAGGCGGTGGCCTAATCACCCACAAAAATTATGGATTTAGCCGCGATTGTCACTTACCCGACAGACCATCCCGGCCGGGCAGGCGCACCATCCGTTCATGTCCGGGGGACACCGCCCCCATCCTGAACCTGGAGGCCCGTCATGTCCGCCGCGCTGGAAACCGAGATCGTCATCGCCGGCGGCGGCATTGCCGGTATCACCACGGCGCTGGAACTGCTGGATCAGGGCCGCCGCGTCACGCTGCTTGAACGCGCCCCGCGCGAGCGGCTGGGCGGGCTGGCGAACGAGGCCTTCGGCGGCATGCTGTTCGGCGGCACCGGCCTGCAACGGCTGAACGGCATCCACGATTCCCCCGAACTGTTCCGCGACGACTGGTACCGCGCCGCCGAATTCGGCCCCGACGACCACTGGCCGAAACGCTGGGCCGATACCTATGTCGAACGCTGCGTGCCGGATGTCCATGACTGGGTGCGAGGTCACGGCGTGCATTATTTCCCCATCGTGCATTGGGTGGAGCGCGGCGACCACCGCGCGCTGAATTCGCTGCCGCGCTACCACGTGCTGTGGGGCACCGGCCTGCACCTGACGCAAACGCTGATCCGCGCCCTGGAAAACCATCCTAATCGTGACAAGCTTGACCTGCGCTGCGGGCATTACGTGGAAGACTTCCTCACCGACCACGGACGCATCAGCGGCGTGCGCGGCCACGCCGGGGATGTACCGTTTACCCTCAAGGCCGGAGCGACGGTGGTGGCCAGCGGCGGCATCAATGGCAACCTGCAGCGGGTCCGCGAGGTCTGGGACCGCGAGCGCTACGGCCCGCCGCCCGCGCTGCTGCTGAACGGCGCGCATCCCGACGGCGACGGCCACCTGCACGACGTGGTCACCCGGTTCGACGGCCGGGTGGTGCGGCTGGGGCAGATGTGGAACTACGCCACCGGCATCCGCCATCCGCAGCCGCAGTTTCCCGACCACGGCCTGTCGCTGATTCCGCCACGCTCGGCGTTGTGGCTGGACAGCGCAGGCCGCCGTATCGGCCCCGATCCGATGATCAGCGGTTTCGACACCCACCGCCTCTGCCGCCGCCTGGGCAACCAGCCCGACCAGTACGGCTGGCTGGTGATGAACAAGCGCATCGTGCTCAAGGAAATGGCCATTTCCGGCTCGCACATCAATCCCGCCTTCTGCCAGCGCGACCTGCTGCGACTGGTGAAGGAAATCCTGTTCGGCAACCATGAACAATACGAACTGCTGACCGGCCACTGCCCGGATGTGGTCATTGCCACGACGCTGGAAGAACTGGCGGCGAAGATGAACGCGGTGGCGGGCGGTGACAAGGTCACGGCGGCCAACCTGCGTTCCGGCATCGACCCCTATGACGCCCAGATCGAACGCGGCCCGACCTTTCACGATGACGACCAGCTGCGCCGCATCGCGCAGTTGCGCAACTATCGCGGCGACAAGGCACGCACCCTGGCATTCCAGAAAATCCTCGACGGCAGCGCCTTGCCGCTGGTGGCGATCCGCGTCATGCTGCTGTCGCGCAAGAGCATGGGCGGCATTGAAACCGACCTGTCGTCGCGGGTGCTGGACACGCGCGGCGAACCCTTGCCGGGGCTTTACGCGGTGGGGGAATGCAGCGGTTTCGGCGGCGGCGGCATCAGCGGCATCCGCTCGCTGGAAGGCACATTCCTCTCTGGCTGCATCCTGACGGCGCGGCGGGCGGCGCGGGCGCTGGCCTGAAATTCCCTCGGACAATCACAAGAACAGGAAACCTCATCATGCGAAAAACCGGCGCCCAGCTGCTGCGCTACGCCCTCGAACAGGTCGGGGTCCGTTTCACCTTCGGCATTCCCGGCGTGCATACCACCGAGTTGTACGACGAACTTAACGCCAGCGAACACATCACCCCGATCCTGGTGACGCACGAGGGCGGCGGCGCGTTCATGGCCGACGCCATCAGCCGCACCTCCGACGCTCCCGGCACATTGCTGGTGGTGCCCGCTGCCGGGCTGACGCACGCGGCCAGCGGCATTGCCGAGGCCTTCCTCGACGGCATCCCGATGCTGGTGATTTCCGGCGGCATCCGCACCGACTCCGGCCACCGCTATCAGCTGCACGATATCGACCAGAGCGCGCTGATGAAGCCGATCACCAAGGCGCAGTTCCGTATCTTGCGCCATCAGGACGTGGTGCCGACGCTGTTCGAGGCGGTGCGCATTGCCTATGACGGCGAGCCGGGGCCGGTCTATATGGAAATGCCGCTGAACATCGCCGCCTTCGCCGGGGAAGTAGAGGGCGAGTTGCCTGTTTTTCACCGCGCCGCCGCGCCGTCGCTGCCGCCGGAGGTCTTGGCGCAGGTGTCGTCCGCCGTGGAACTGCTGAAGCGCGCCAAGCGCCCCGGCATCTTCGCCGGCTGGGGCGCGCGTTTCTGCGAGGAACAACTGACGGCGCTGGCCGAGCTGCTGAACGCACCGGTCTCCACCACCTTGCAGGGCCTGTCGGTGTTCCCCGGCAACCACCCGCTGTTCGCCGGTTTTTCCTTCGGCCCGCACGCCGTGCCCGCCGCCGCCCATGCCTTCCAGGACTGCGACTGCCTGATCGCCATCGGCACCCGTTTCGCCGAGATCCCCACCGGCAGCTATGGCCTGAAGGTGCCGGAAAACCTGATCCACATCGACATCAATCCTCAGGTCTTCGATGCCAATTACCCGGCGAAGGTGAAGCTGCCCGGCGATGCGCGCACGGTGGTGAAGGCGCTGCTGGCAGCGCTGCAAACCGCCGGGTTCGCCAGCACGGTGGACGGCGTGGCGCTGGAAGCCCAGTTGCGTCGCGACAAGATCGCCTATCACGACGAATGGTTCGGCCACGACTCCGGCCACCGCGTCAACCCGGCGCGCTTCTTCAGCCGCCTGCGGCATGTGCTGGCCGATGACGCCATCGTTGTCGCCGATGACGGCAACCACACTTTCCTTACCGCCGAACTGCTGCCGATGCACCGCAGCCGCCATTTCCTGTCGCCCAGCGACTTCAACTGCATGGGCTACTGCGTGCCCGCCACCATCGGCGCGAAGCTGGCGCATCCGGAGCGGCAGGTGGTGGGCATCGTCGGCGACGGCGCGTTCCTGATGACCTGCATGGAGCTGGTGACGGCGGCCTCGAATGAACTCGGCGTGGTGCAGTTCGTGTTCAATGACGGCGAGCTGTCGCAGATTTCGCAGGCGCAGGAAATTCCCTACAACCGCAAGGTGTGCTCGGTGCTGGGCGCGGTCGATTTCGCGGG
>DASUIL010000174.1:0-3209 GCA_036273075.1 Fluviicoccus sp.
CGAGTTTGAAGACCTGTACATGACCGCGTGGAAGGCCGGGCTGAAGGGGCTGGCGACTTATCGCCCGAACAGCGTGCTGGGGTCGGTGCTGTCGGTGGACAGCGCCGCGTCCGCGCCGAAGGACGCCAAGACGCCGCAGGACGTGGAACTGGACGCCGCCAACACCCGCCTGACCATCCAGGCGCTGCCCGCGCCGGTGCTGGCCAGCCTGCGCTGGCCGGGCCGCCCGACGCTGCCGGACGGCAACGAGGCCTGGACCTACCTGCTGGAATATCCGCAGGGCCAGTTCGCACTGTTTGTCGGTCACACCCGCGACGACAAGAATCGCGCCTTCCCGTTTGAAGTCTGGGTGAACGGTGCGGACCAGCCGCGCGGCCTGGGGGCGGTGGCGAAGACGCTGTCGATGGACATGCGCGCCAACGACCGCGCCTGGTTGAAGCTGAAGCTGGATGTGCTGGCGAAGACCGTTGGTGAGGCCTCGTTCAGCCTGCAATTCCCGCCGCATGGGGAGGGCAAGGTGATGCCGGGCGTGGTGGCGGCCTTTGCACAAGTGGTGCGTTACCGCTGCGAGAAGCTGGGCGCGTTTGACCATACTGAACCGCATCCGGTGCTGGACGCGCTGTTCAGCCAGCAGGAGCCGAAGACCGGCACCGATGGCACGCTGTCGTGGACGGTGGACGTGACTAACGCCGCGACGGGAGAGGAGTTCGTGCTGGGGCTGAAGGAAATCACGCTGCCGGACGGCGTGACGCGGCCGTATTCGATGTGGCTGTCGGGCAATTATCCGCGCGCGCTGGACGGGCTGGCGCAGCTACTGTCGCTGGACATGCGGGTGATGGACCCGGCGTGGATCGGCATGAAACTGCGCAAGTTGCTGAATTATCCGGAGCCGCTGGGCGATATGTGGGCCTTCATTCCGGGCACGCGGCGGCAGCAGAACTGGCCTTCCACCGTGGCCTATGTGGCGCGGCTGGTGATTCACCGCTATGCCATGCTGGGGGTGCTGGATGAGCGGGGGTATCCGTTGCGCGAGATGGGGATTTTGCAGGCGCCCAAGGAGGAGGGGGAACGGCCGGTGATGGCGGGGGCAAGATGTGGTGAGTGCGGGAATTACACGGTGATCCGGAAGGATGGGTGTGACTTCTGCAGCGCCTGCGGAGCCGTAGGTAGCTGCGGCTGAGGGAGATGCTCTCCCTCTCCCCATGGGGGAGAGGGCTGGGGAGAGGGGTGTGGAAAGCTCTTCAAACACAACGGTAGTTTGATTTGTTACCGGCATCCGCCTGCCGCGGGCCTCCCTTTTGGTCTTGGCCAAAAGGAAGCAAAAACCGTGTCCTACGCCAAAACTCGCGGTCTGCTGGTTACGTTTAGCGCCGCCTTGTTAGGCGGCGTTTTTGTTTCTGCGGAGTGCTTCTCGCTCAGACAGTTGGCTGCGGACGGCGGGTTTTTAGGTAGAATCGTGCCTTTCGTCATTCCCGAGCCTGCGGGAATCCACTTCCACGACCGAGAAATTCCATGATCCGTGAACTTCCCATTACCGACCTCGATCTTTCCCAAGCGGCGACCATTTGGGATGTGCGGGATGCGAAGTCCTTTGCGGAGGGGCATTTGCAAGGGGCGGTGAATCGGCCGATTGACGGGCTGTCGGCGGAAGTGCTGGCGTCAGTTCCGGCGGGGGAGCCGGTGTATGTGCTGTGCGGGGGCGGGACGAAGGCGCCGCGCGCGGCGGCGTTGCTGGACGGGTTTGATGCCGGGCGGGAGGTGGTGGTGCTGACGGGCGGGACGCGGAAGGCGAAGTCGGAGGGGTTGCCGATCGAGACGGGAGCTTGAGGGTTCCGATTGTAGAGGAATTTCTCCAAATCACGTTTCAGGAGCGTTTTGCAGACTTAAGGTTGTGGCTGCATGGCCATCACCAGCCACGGAAACGTCACCAGCAACATAACTCCGAAGATCAGGTAATTTCCCGTCCGGGGATCGAAGTCGATAAAGGCTTTCCGCCACGGCCGTTTCAGCACGAGTTTGCCCAGGATCACGTCGAACGAGGCCATGAACAGGGCGATCGTGACGCCCAGTCCGAGCAAAGGTCCGTCGCCGCGGAGACCCATCCCCGGCACCATGAACCAGCAGACCGCGAAGGCCAGCAGCGAGCCGGTGACGATGCTGATTTTCAGTGCGCGTTTCTTGCCGATGCGCGGCACCAGCACGGCGGCGCGGAAGATGCCGTGCAGGGTTTCGACGCTGGCCAGCAGCAGGCAGAGCGCCAGGACACGCAGTATCAGATCATTCATCATGGTCGCCGGTCTTCTCCGGATACGGCAGGTAGTGTTTCCATCCCCAACGCTCCCGCACCATGTACACCACCAAGGCCGCCAGTCCCAACCCCAGGGCCGCGACCGCCATCGGCAACAGCCACCCCAGCGACGGGACGAAAATGCCCAGCGCGCACAACAGCACGCCCGGCAGATAAAACCGGGACCACAGCCAGTTATTGGCCAGCGCCGGATGCCGCTGCTCCCTCAACGCGGCCTCACAGACCGGACAGCGGTATGGGGTGATCAGGGCCTGTGGGTCCGCGTCAGGGCTGGGCCGCACCCGCCGGAAACGCAAGGATGACCGGCAGTGCGGGCAGCGGAAATCCATCAACGGGTCTAGTTCGGGAATCATGGCGTCTTCCTGGCTCTCTCATGGGTCATTCTGCCGTTTTTTCAACCCGAAATGACGGATTAAAAAAGAAAAAAACCTCGACTTGAAATAGTTCGTCTATACCTCATCTCTACAACAACCCCACTATTGTTGTGTGAATGAGACTAACCATGCGCTTCGACAAATTGACCGCGAAACTGCAACAGGCCCTTAGCGAGGCCCAGTCGCTGGCCGTCTGCCGCGACCATACCACCATTGAACCCGCCCACCTGCTGCTGGCCTTGCTGCAGCAACAGGATGGCAGCACCCGGCCGCTGCTCAGCCAGTCCGGCGGCAACATCGCCGCGCTGGAGCGCAAGCTGAACGAGCTGCTGGAAGGCGTGGCCGTGATAAAGAACCCCACCGGCGAAGTGCAGGTGGGGCAGGAACTGGGCAAGGTGCTGAACCTGGCCGACAAGCTGGCGCAAAAGAAGCAGGACCAGTTCATCGCCAGCGAGATGGTGATCCTGGCCATGCTGGAAGCCGGCGGGGCCATCGCCAAGGCGCTGCAACAGAGCGGCGTCGACAAG
>DASUIL010000175.1:0-10617 GCA_036273075.1 Fluviicoccus sp.
CTTGTCGACGCCCTGCTTGCCGACGCGGATCCAGCCGGCGGTGGGATGACGTCGGATCAGTTCCGGGGTGAATTGCTGCAGGAGCATTTCCAGGTCGCGGGCATCGCGCCAGTAGATGATCGATTCGCGTTCACGTTGCAACAGCTTGCGGAAGTCGCCGAATTTCAGGCGGCCTTCGGGGGTCTTTTCCTGGAACTCGGCCGGACGGTTTTCCGGATTCTCGTGCATCAGGATCAGCATCGGTTTCTGCTTGGTTGCGGCGTACACGTATTCCATATGCGTGTAGCTGACGCCGGAGGGCATCAGGGAACCGTAGCGGCTGCCGACCAGCAGCAGGTAATAGTCGCTTTCATCGATCTGGCGGCGGATCGCCACCATGGTGCTGAGGCTCTGATTATGCTGTTCAAGCGCGGTGGGCAGGCAGCCAAGCGCGGGCAACGTCTGGGTGACGATGGCCCTTTCCTCGCGCAAGTCCGCGTAGGTGGCACTGATGAAGACCTGATAGCGCTTGTCTGTCACGGGTGATTATTCCTGGATTATTTGCACAGGCTCATGGCGGTGAGGCCGTTCAACCTGATCCGGTATCGTAGTTTTGGTCAGACAATACCACTCGATGCGGGTCTTGAACAGTCTGACGGGTCTCAGCCTGCTCGGCGAGGGCCTACAATCCGATTGAAAAATGAGCCATAACGGTTTGAAAACAGTGAAATTCTTCACATTTCCGCAAAAAAATCAACTCACGGTTACCAAATGGCCCTCAACGGCGCGGCCAAAAAACAAGGTTGCGGGTTTGTTGAACAGGTCGGTGCTGTCCGTCGTCAGGAATCGGCAGCTGCCGTTCCGGCTCAGCCGGGTATCCATTTCGGGATGCCGCCGCAGATAATGCGTCAGACTGTCGGCCACCATCCGGCCCTGCTCCAGAAGCCTCACACCCGGAGGCAAATATCGGCGAATCAGTTCCGCCATGACGGGATAATGGGTGCAGCCGAGGATGACTGTATCGATGGCGGGACATTTGGCCATCAGCGCGTGCACATGACGGGCCACGAAATACTCGGCCCCCGGGGTAGCGTATTCCCCGTTCTCGATCAACGGCACCCACATCGGGCAGGCCTCCTGGAAGACTTCGATGTCCGGGTAGAGCTTGGCGATTTCCAGCAGGTATGAGCCGGATTTGACGGTGCCGGGCGTGGCCAGCACGCCGACTTTTCCGGTTACGGTCATGGCGCCAACGGCTTCGGCGCTTGGACGGATGACGCCCAGCACGCGCCGTGAGGGATCCGGCATGGCGGGAAGGTCGTGCTGCTGGATAGTCCGCAGGGCTTTCGCCGAGGCGGTATTGCAGGCCAGGATCACCAGGGGGCAGCCTTGCGAGAAGAGGTACTGGACGCATTCCAGCGTGAAGCGGTAAACGGTCTCGAATGAGCGTGTGCCGTAAGGGGCGCGGGCATTGTCGCCCAGATAGAGGTAATCATAGTCCGGGAGGCTCCGCACCAGTTCCCGCAGGACAGTCAGGCCGCCGAATCCGGAGTCGAATACGCCGATCGGGCCGTGAACGGGATTGGAAGGCATGGGCATGTCCGCAGGGAAATACGGCTGATCATAGCCTGCGTTCTTACGACAGGCAAAAAACGGGTATAAAAAAACCGGCCTTTCAAGGGACCGGTTCTTTTGAATCTGGAGCGGGAAACGAGACTCGAACTCGCGACCCCGACCTTGGCAAGGTCGTGCTCTACCAACTGAGCTATTCCCGCAAATATCTAAAATCTAAGGAAGATTTCGGATGGGCGTATTTTAGATAACTGCCGGCCGGTGTCAAGCCGGCTGTTGTCCGGTTGCCGTTATTTTGGACACTCCGCGTTATTGCCGCCGCCATGACGTGCCTTGCCGGGTATCTTCCAGCACGATTCCGGTTTCCAGCAGATAGGCGCGGATGCGGTCGGCTTCGGTATAATTCCCGGATTTCTTGGCGATACGGCGGTCTTCAATCAGCTTCTCGATATCTTCCGGTTGCAGGCCGTGTTCGGATTCACCCTGAAGGAAACGGTGCGGATCGTCCTGTAACAGGCCCAGCACTTCACCCAGTTCGCGCAGGCGGCCCGCCAGACCGGCGGCCAGTTCCGGTTGTCCGGCCTTTTCGTGGCGGTTGATTTCACGCGCCAGTTCGAACAGCACCGCCAGCGCTTCCGGCGTATTGAAATCATCGTTCATGGCCATACGGAAGCGTTCGGCGAACTCCTTGCCGCCCTCCGCCGGAACCTTCGGCAGGTTCTTGATCGTGTGATAGAAACGCTCCAGCGAACTGCGGGCCTGGTTCAACGCCTCATCGGAAAAATTGAGCGGGCTGCGGTAGTGGCTGGAGACAATGAAATAGCGCAGCACCTCCGGGGCGAAATGTTTCAGGACATCGCGAATAGTGAAGAAGTTGCCCAGCGACTTCGACATCTTTTCATCATTCACCTGTACGAAACCGACATGCATCCAGGTGTTGACGTAGCGGGTTCCGGTCGCGCCTTCCGATTGGGCAATTTCGTTCTCATGGTGAGGAAACAGCAGGTCGCCGCCGCCGCCGTGGATGTCAAAATGCTTGCCGAGGCAGCAGGTGGACATGGCCGAGCATTCGATATGCCAGCCCGGACGGCCGTTGCCCCACGGGGAATGCCAGAACGGCTCGTCCGGTTTGGCCGACTTCCAGAGCACGAAATCCAGCGGCGAGCGCTTGGCTTCCTCGACCTCGACGCGCGCGCCGGCTTGCAGATCGTCCAGATTGCGGCGTGACAGCCGCCCGTATTCCGGAAACCTCGAGACTTCAAAATAGACGTCACCGTTGGATGCGCTGTAAGCCAGGCCGTTCTCAACCAGCTTTTCCACCATGTCGACAATATCGGGCACGTGGGCGGTAGCGCGCGGTTCCATGTCCGGCTTGGCGACGCCAAGGGCGGCGGCGTCCTCATCCATGGCGGTAATGAAGCGTTCGGTCAGGGCCTCGATGGATTCGCCGTTTTCCTGGGCGCGCTTGATGATCTTGTCGTCGATGTCGGTGATATTTCTAACATAATCAACACGATAGCCTATACTTCTCAGGTAACGCGTGATCACGTCGAAAGAGACCAGCACCCGGGCATGGCCGATATGGCAATAATCGTAGACGGTCATGCCGCAGACATACATGCGGATATGGCCGGTCTGGATTGACCGGAATTCTTCTTTCTGACGGGTTTCACTGTTGAAAATCATTAACATGCTGTTACTTCCGGAAGTTGCCATGACCCTGTTGGGCGAATTATAGAGGAGAGCAACACGGCGGTACTACCATCCATGGGGGCGCTGGGCGATAATTAGCGACTTGCCAGCAGGAAAAACATCAATATGTCCGATTTCAATTTCGTGGCCGCGGGTCTGAGGGTCATTGCCGTCGAAATGGCCGCGCTCGAAATCCTCAAGCCGCAGATCAACGAACAGTTCCGCCGCGCCTGCGAATTGATGCTGGCCTGCCGGGGCCGCATTGTCGTCACCGGCATGGGCAAGTCCGGGCATATCGGCAGCAAGATTGCCGCCACCCTCGCCTCCACCGGCACTCCTGCTTTTTTTGTCCACCCCGGTGAGGCCAGTCACGGCGACCTGGGCATGATTACCGGCCAGGATGTGGTCATCGCCATTTCCAACTCCGGTGAGACCGGTGAGGTGCTGACCATCGTCCCGCTGATCAAGCGCATGCATGCCCGCCTCATCAGCATTACCGCCAATGGCGCTTCCAGTCTGGCGCAACTGGCGGATGTCAGTCTTGAGATCGGGCGCAGCGAGGAAGCCTGTTCGCTGGGCCTGGCGCCGACGTCCAGCACGACAGCTACGCTGGTGCTGGGTGACGCCCTTGCCGTGGCGCTTCTCGAAGCGCGCGGTTTCACCGCCGAGGACTTCGCCTTGTCGCATCCGGGCGGATCGCTGGGCCGCAAGCTGCTTCTGAAGGTTTCCGACCTGATGCACAAGGGTGACGGCGTCCCAATCGTCACCGGCGACACCCTTATTCGTGACGCCCTGCTGGAAATGACCCGCAAGGGACTGGGCATGACGGCTGTGGTCGGAGAGGATGGCCGGTTGTCGGGTATCTATACGGATGGTGACCTGCGCCGCTGCCTGGATCGCGACACCGATATCCGCAACATCCTGATCCGCGATGTCATGAACGCCCGTCCGAAGACCATCACCCCCAACCTGCTGGCGGTTGAGGCGGTGGCCTTGATGGAAGAAAAGAAAATCAACGGGGTCATCGTCGTCGATGCCGACGGCAAGCCGGTAGGCGCCCTCAACATGCACGATCTGCTGAAAGCCGGAGTGGTCTGATGCTGTCCGTACGAATCACCGAAAAAGCCCGTCATGTCCGTTTGCTGGCCCTGGATGTGGACGGCGTTCTGACCGACGGCCGTCTTTATTTCACCGAGGACGGACAGGAAATCAAGACGTTCGATACTCAGGATGGCCATGGCATCAAGCTGCTGCAGCAGGCCGGCATCCAGTGCGCAATCATTACCGGCCGCACTACGAAGTTGGTCGAGCGGCGCGCCCGCAATCTCGGCATCGCGCACCTGCTGCAAGGACGTGAGGACAAGCTGGTGGCGCTGAACGAGCTTTCCGCGCAGCTGGGCATCCCGCTGGATGAAATCGCCTATGCCGGGGATGACTGGCCGGATCTGCCCGCCATCCGCGCTGCCGGACTGGGTGTTGCGGTCGCCAACGCCCACCGCGAAGTTCGACGCTATGCGGACTTTGTCACACTCGCCGAAGGCGGCCGCGGCGCGGTGCGCGAGATCTGCGACCTGATCCTGGAGGCCCAGGGATCCTATGAAGAGGCGCTGTCGCCCTACCTGGAGTAGTCATGGATATCCGTAATGTGGTGAGCCTTTCCGGAGGCTTGCTGCTGTTGGGCGCGGTCGGTTACTTCTGGGGCGGCATCGGCAAGTCGCCGCTGGCGGCCTCTTCGGCCGTTGCGCGCGGCCTGCCGGATTACGAGGTGACCGGTATTCGCGGGATACGTACGGACGAGTTCGGCAGGGTTGCCGACACCCTGAGCGCGCGCACCCTCCGCCATTATCCGGACAGTGATCGCGGTGAAATCGAGGCTCCGGTCCTGCAATACTTTCGGGACGGCTCCCTGCGCTGGCAGTTGACCGCCGATCGCGCCGAAACCTTTCGCGATAACCGGGAAATCCGCTTGTCAGGCAACGTTCGCGCCGGGACGCTGGGCGCGGAGCCGGTGATCAGCCTCACGACCTCGATGCTGACGGCCGACCGGGATGCGCAGACCTTGGGCACCGGGCAGCCGGTTCTGGTCAGGAGCGGTCAAAGCACATTGGGCAGCCAGGGGCTGCATGTCGATATCCGCCGCGGCATTCTGGAATTGCCCGCGCAAGTCAGGGGAAACTATGTACTTCCGTCTCGCTAATCTGGCCTTGCTGGCGATCCTTGCCGGCAGTGCGCAGGCGTTGCCCACCGATCGCGACCAGCCCATTTCGGTTTCCGCCGACCGCGCAAGCTTTAATGAAAAGACCGGGACAGCCGTCTACAGCGGCAATATCGTCATTCAGCAGGGCACTATCCGCATCACCGCTGACGAGTTGGTGGTGACGACGGATGCGCGCGGCACGGTAGTGACGGCGGTGTCGCGGGGCAACCCCGCCACCTTCGAGCAGAAGACCCGTCCCGAATACGGCCCGGCCGTGGCCGAGGCCCAGGAGGTGATCTATCAGGCAGTCGAAGGCGTGGTCATGTTTAACGGCAAGGCGCGATTGAAGCAGGAAGGCGCCAGTTTCCAGGGCGCCAGCATCAGTTACAGCCTGGAGCGCGGAGAGATTGAAGCCAAAGGTGACAAGCAAAACCGCGTGCAGTTGGTTTTCCCGCCGCCTCCCAAGGAATCCCGCGTCAGCAAGAAGCTTGGGGAGACCGCGCCATGATGGTGCTGAAGGCGGAGAATCTGGCCAAAAGCTACAAGGGCCGGACCGTGGTCAAGGATGTGAGCCTGACGGTCGAGCAGGCGCAGATTGTCGGTCTGCTGGGTCCCAACGGCGCGGGCAAGACCACGAGCTTTTACATGATCGTGGGCCTGGTTCCCATGGATCTGGGCCGCATAACCCTGGGGGGTGAGGATATATCCCTGCTTTCGATGCACGGCCGCGCCCGCAAGGGTATCGGCTATCTGCCGCAGGAAGCTTCCATCTTCCGCAAGCTCAGCGTCGAGGAAAACATCATGGCCATCCTGCAAACCCGCAAGGAGCTGAGCCGTGAGCAGCGTCTGGAGCGGATGGAGGCGCTGCTGAACGAGTTTCATATCACCCATATCCGCAAAAGCCTGGGTATGAGCCTGTCCGGCGGCGAGCGACGCCGCGCCGAGATCGCCCGCGCGCTGGCGGCGGAGCCGGCGTTCATCCTGCTGGATGAACCGTTTGCCGGTGTTGATCCGATTTCCGTCTCGGACATCAAGAGCATCATTACCCATCTCAAGCAGCGCGGTATCGGTGTGCTGATCACCGACCACAATGTCCGGGAAACCCTGGATATTTGCGAACGCGCCTACATCGTCAACAGCGGCGTGATGATCGCCGAGGGCACCCCTCAGGAAGTGCTCAATAACGAAACCGTCCGCAAGGTTTACCTCGGCGACCAATTCACCCTTTAGCAGGTATCGCCATGTCGGCACGTCAGGCCAGTCTCCGTTTCATTCTGGTTACGGTCTTTCTCGATGTGCTCGGCATCGGCCTGATGATCCCGGTCTTGCCGACTCTGGTCGGCTCGATGTCGCCCTCCCCGGATGCCCAGGCGATGTGGTTTGGCGCCTTGGCCACCACCTATGGGGTCATGCAGTTCCTCTTTTCACCGCTGCTGGGGGCCTTGAGCGACCGTTTCGGCCGACGGCCGGTGCTGCTGGTTTCCATGGCCGGCCTGGGATTCAGCTATATCGTCAGCGCTTTGACCACCTCGCTGACGCTTTTACTGATGTCGCGGATTGTCAGCGGGGCTACCGGCGCCAGTTTTTCCGTGGCGAATGCCTATGTCGCCGATATTACCTCGCCGGAACAGCGCGGCAAGGCGTTCGGCGCGATCGGCGCGGCCTTCGGGGTGGGGTTTGTCTTCGGGCCGGTCATCGGCGGCCTGCTGGGGTCGCTGGACCTGCGTCTGCCCTTTGCCGTCTCGGCCGTGCTGTCGCTGGTGAATGTAGCCTATGGCTGGCTGGTCTTGCCGGAGTCGCTGCCGCCGGAACGACGCGCGCCCCTCAGTATCCGCAAGATCAATCCCCTGTCCGCACTGGCTCATCTGGCGCAATTGAAAGGAACCGCAGCGCTGGTGGCGGTTTTTGTGCTGACCACCTTTGCCCAGTTCATCCTGCAGAACACCTGGGTGCTTTACACGGAATTTCGCTTTGGTTGGAAACCCTGGCAGAACGGAGTCGCGCTGTTCGTAGTAGGCATGACCTCCGCGCTGGTCCAGGGGGTCTTCATGGGGCGCTTGCTGCAGCGCTTTGGCGAGGTCAGGCTGATCATGATGGGATTGGCTTCGTCCGTATGCGCCTACCTGCTTTACGGCACGATCACGGACAGCCGCTGGCTGTTTCCGGTGATCATGGCGAACTTCCTGTCCTTCGCGGTGACGCCCGCGCTGCAAACGCTGATCTCCCGGGCTGCCGGTGCCAATGAACAGGGTTTGGTACAGGGCTCGCTGAACGGCATCAACAGCATCATGATTGTATTGGCGCCGCTGATCGGAACCACCCTGCTGGCGCGGGTCGGTCATCTGGAGCCGGGGGACTGGAGGATGGGGGCGACGTTTTTCCTGTGCGCCGTCATGCAGTTACTGGCGCTGGCAGTGACGGTGACGCATTTCCGCAGGCATCACCGTCGGTAGTCAGTCGTAAACAGACTGCTTTCAGAGGTGCAGGCCGCACTCGGTCTTGGGCTTGCCCTGCCAGCGGCCGGCGCGGCCGTCACCCTTGGCGGTGCAATGCGTGCAGCCGATCGAGGAGTAGCCTTCCGCCACCAGGGGATGGAACGGCAGGTTGTGTTCGCTAATGTAGGCGTCACGTTCTTCACGAGAGACATCAATCATCGGATTGAACTTGATGATTCCGCGACGTTCCTCGAACACTTCCAGGCCTGAACGGTGATCGGTCTGCCAGTTCATCAGACTGGAGACCCAGACATCAAACTGGGTCTTGACCAGATCCAGCGGCTGCACCTTGTTGACCGAGCAGCAGAAATCCGGATCGCTTTCCCACAACTTCTCACTGACCGCATAGGCATGGTGATGGGGGTCGGGCTTGACATCGACAACGTTCAGCTTGAATTCACGAGCGAGGAAGTCGCGGTAATCCAGCGTTTCGGTGAAATGAAAGCCGGTATCGATGAAATGGATGATCTGTTCGGGCCGCATCCGGGAAATGATATGCAGAAAATACGCCGACGTGGCGGCAAACGATGAGGTTACCAGAACCTTGGCGGGATTGAAGTCTTCATACAAACGGCGGATCCGGGCTTCGAAATCCAGCGGGGCGTAAATCCGGTTCAGTTCGGCAATCGCTTCCGGCGATAGTCCAGCGGTATTGCTGCTGCTGGAGATCAGCGTGGATTCTGTCATGGGAGTAAAACGATTCGGGATTGCGGTAGGTTAATGATAGCGGATAGCGTGAAACAAAATAAGAAATAATTCCTAATAACAACAGCAGGAAAAGTTATATAGGCTGCCGTCCGTGCGGAGCGGCAGCCCTTGCGGAGTTCAAATAGCGGCGGCGAGGCGCGCGCCCTGCCCGATCGCCCGTTTGGCGTCCAGCTCAGCTGCGATGTCCGCGCCGCCGATCAGGTGCACGGTCATGCCCTTTTCCAGCAGCGCCGCCTGCAGTTCACGTTGCGGTTCCTGACCGGCGCAGATCACGACGGTATCCGCCGGCAGCACCTGTTCGGCGCCATTGACGCTGATATGCAGGCCTTCGTCATCAATCCGGCGGTATTCGACGCCCGTGACCATCTGCACGTTCTTCTTCAGCAGGCTTTCACGGTGAATCCAGCCGGTGGTCTTGCCCGGCCCGGTGATCTTCTTGTTCTTGCGTTGCAGCAGCCAGATCTGGTGCGGACTGGGGCTGACAACCGGTTCGACGCCCTCAATGCCGCTGCGTGATGCCAGCGACATGTCGATGCCCCATTCCTTGCAGAACTCGGCGATATCCAGGCTCGAGGGAACATGACGGGAGTCGTGCACCAGGTATTCGGCCGTATCCATGCCGATGCCGCCCGCGCCGACGATCGCCACGCGCCGGCCGACAGGTTTCTTGTCGCGCAGCACATCCAGATAGCTCATCACCTTGGGATGGTCGAGGCCCGGGATATCCAGCTTGCGGGGGATGATACCGGTTGCCAGCACCACTTCATCAAAACCGGCGAGGTCAGAGGCGCCGACACGCTTGCCGAGTTGCAAATTGACGCCATACTTGTTGATCATGGCCCCGAAGTAGCGCAGCGTTTCGTTGAACTCTTCCTTGCCCGGCACCTGTTTGGCGATATTGAACTGACCGCCGATACGGGTGTCGGCGTCGAACAGGGTGACCTGATGGCCGCGTTCGGCGGCAACAGTCGAAAATGATAATCCGGCGGGACCCGCGCCGACCACCGCGATCTTTTTCGACCGGTCGGTCTTCACGTAGATCAATTGGTCCTCATAGCAGGCTTGCGGATTGACCAGACAGGTGGATTGCAGCAACTGGAAGGTGTGATCCAGGCAGGCCTGGTTGCAGCCGATGCAGGTATTGACCTCTTCTTCATGCCCGGCGGCGGCCTTGCGCACCCAGTCCGGGTCAGCCAGCATCGGCCGCGCCATGGAAATCATGTCAGCATCGCCCCGCGCCAGGATGTCTTCGGCGTGGCTGGGCATGTTGATGCGGTTGGAGGCCGATACCGGAATATTGACCGCTTCCTTCACCTTGCGGGTAACCCAGGTAAACGCCCCGCGCGGCACCATGGTGGCGATGGTCGGAATCTTGGCTTCGTGCCAGCCGATGCCGGTATTGATGATGTTGACCCCGGCCTTTTCCACTTCCCTGGCCAGCAGGATCACTTCATCGAAAGTCTGGCCGTCCGGCACCAGATCCAGCATCGACAGCCGGTACACCAGGATGAACTTCTCGCCGACGCGGGCGCGGATGCGGCGGATCAGTTCCAGCGGGAAGCGCATGCGGCGCTGGAAGTCGCCACCCCATTCATCATCACGCTCGTTGCCGCGCGTGGTCAGGAACTGGTTAAGCAGATAACCTTCAGAACCCATGATTTCTATACCGTCATAACCGGCTTTTTGCGCCAGCGCAGCGGCATTAACCCAGTTGTCGAGTTCCTGCTCGATCAGCTCCGGGGTCATGGTTTGCGGCGGAAACGGAAAAATCGGCGATTTTTTGCCGGACGGCGATACGTTCATCGGATGATAGGACTGACGACCGGCGTGCAGCACCTGCATGCAGATCCGGCCGCCGGCCGCATGAACGGCGTCGGTAATGACTTTGTGTTTGGCGGCATCGGCGTCGGTGGACATGGTGCACATGCCCGGGCCGAGCACGCCAAGTTCCGACGGGGAAATTCCGCCGGTAAT
>DASUIL010000176.1:0-2642 GCA_036273075.1 Fluviicoccus sp.
GGGAATGGCTTCCGGCACGTCCTGCAACTCGGCGATACGGCTGACCAGCGCCGATCCGACCACGACTCCGTCGGCATGACGGGCCACGGCGGCGGCGGTTTCGGCATCCTTAATACCAAAACCGACGCCAATGGGCAAATCGCTGGCCTGGCGAATGGCGGCGATACGGCCCGCCACTTCATCAATATCCAGCGTGTTGGAGCCAGTCACACCCTTCAGTGAGACATAATAGACATAGCCGCTGGCAGCGGCCGTGATGTGACGGATGCGTTCCGGCGTGGTGGTCGGCGCCAGCAGGAAGATCGGATCAAGGCCGTTCTGCTTCAGGCTGGCCGTCAGAATCTCCGACTCCTCCGGCGGCAGGTCCACGGTCAGCACGCCATCGACACCGGCGGCGGCGGCGGCCTTGGCGAAGGCGTCATAGCCCATGATTTCCAGCGGATTCAGGTAGCCCATCAGCACCACGGGCGTCTTGTCATCCTTACGGCGGAACTCGCTGACCATCGCCAGAACCCGCTTGAGCGAGGTGTGATGCACCAGCGCGCGCTCGTGCGCCTTGGTAATGGTCGGGCCGTCGGCCATGGGATCTGAGAACGGAATCCCCAACTCCAGGATATCGGCGCCGCCTTCCACCAGCGCATGCAGCTGGCCGACAGTGTGATCGGGATGCGGGTCGCCGGCGGTGATGTAGGGAATCAGCGCCTTGCGGTTCTGTTGCTTCAATGCGGCGAAGCAGGCCTTGATACGGGACATGTTCTTTCCTGAAAAGTTGACCGGGCGTCACGCCACAATGATGCCGTCGAGCTTGGCGACGGTCAGCAAGTCCTTGTCACCGCGACCGGACAGGTTGCAGATGATGATCTCATCCTTGCCCATGGTCGGGGCCAGCTTGCTGACATAGGCCAGGGCATGGCTGGATTCCAGCGCGGGAATAATGCCTTCCACCTGAGTCAGGCCGCGGAAACCCGCCAGTGCCTCATCGTCGGTGATGGCGACATAGTTGACGCGCTTGATGTCCTTCAGCCAGCTGTGCTCGGGACCGACGCCGGGATAATCGAGACCGGCGGATATGGAGTGGGTCTCGATGATCTGGCCGTCATTGTCGGTCATCAGGTAGGTGCGGTTGCCGTGCAGCACGCCGATGCGTCCGGCGCTGAGTGGCGCGGAATGACGGCCGGTTTCCACGCCGTCACCGGCGGCCTCGACCCCGTACATCTTGACCGACTCATCCGTCAGGAAAGGATGAAACAGGCCGATGGCGTTGGATCCGCCGCCGACACAGGCCACCAGCGCGTCCGGCAGGCGACCGGTCTGCTCCAGACACTGGCGGCGGGCTTCACGACCAATGATCGACTGGAAGTCGCGCACCAGCATTGGGTACGGATGCGGGCCGGCCACCGTGCCGATCACATAGTAGGTGTTGTCGACATTGGTCACCCAGTCGCGCATGGCTTCGTTCATGGCGTCCTTGAGCGTCTTCGAGCCGGAAGTCACCGGCACTACCGTCGCGCCCAGCAGCTTCATGCGATAGACATTCATGGCCTGGCGCTTCACGTCTTCCGCGCCCATGTACACCACGCATTCCATGCCCAAACGGGCGGCAATGGTGGCGGTGGCGACGCCATGCTGGCCGGCGCCGGTCTCGGCGATGACGCGGGTCTTGCCCGCATGCTTGGCCAGCAGCGCCTGACCGATGGTGTTGTTGACCTTGTGCGCGCCGGTGTGGTTCAGATCTTCCCGCTTCAGGTAAATCTGCGCGCCACCCAGTTCCCGGCTCCAGCGCTCGGCATGATAGAGCGGTGACGGACGGCCGACATAATGGGCCATGTCACGATCAAACTCGGCGATGAACGCCGGATCGTCCTTCAGCTTGGCGTACAGCGCCTCCAACTCCTGCAGTGCCGCCATCAGCGTTTCAGAAACGAAACGGCCGCCATGAACGCCGAAGTGACCGCGGTTATCGGGAAAATCCTGGTAATTGATAGCAGTCATGCTGCGTTTACTCCCGCCATGAAGGCTTGCATCAGCGTAAAATCTTTAAGTCCCTTGCCCAGCTCCACCCCGCCGCTGACATCCACTGCGAACGGCTGGGTAAGGTGGATGGCTTCGGCAACGTTTTCGGGGGTGAGTCCGCCCGCCAGAATCAGAGGCAAACCGCTGTGTTTCGGCCAGTGCCGCCAATCAAATGTCTCGCCGGTGCCGCCCTTGAGCTGCGGGTGCCAGGCATCCAGCAAAATGCCCGACGCGTCGCGGTAGTCGCGGATTTTGGCGAGCACATCCAGACCGGGCTGCATGCGCAGCGCCTTGATCCAGGGCTGCCTGAACCCGGCGCAGTATTCGGGACTTTCATCGCCGTGAAACTGCAGCAAGCCCAGCGGGACGGTAGCCAACACATCACGCACCTGCTGCGCGTCAGCATCCACGAACAAGCCGGTCGTAGTCACGAACGGCGGCAGGCGGGCAATGATTTCGGCCGCTTTCTCCGGCGCGACATAGCGCGGACTGGGCGGATAGAAGACAAACCCCAAGGCATCGGCCCCGAGCCGCACGGCGTCGAGGGCATCCTCCAGACGGGTTATGCCACAGATTTTGACTCGGGTTCGATACGACAAGGGCTGTTCTGCATTGGAAAAAACAAGCCC
>DASUIL010000177.1:0-3558 GCA_036273075.1 Fluviicoccus sp.
GATGCGGTTCAGCAGCAGCTCCTGGTAGGCGTCCATGTCGCGCACCACCACTTTCAACTGGTAGTCGGCGGACTGGCCGGTGATCAGCAGGCATTCCAGCACTTCCGGAATGTCGGCGATGCGGGCTTCGAAGTGGTTGAAGCGCTCGGGGGTGTGCTGGTCCATGGAGATGTGGATCAGCGCCATGAGGGTGAGGCCGAGCTTGCGGGCGTCGACCAGAGCGCGGTAGCCGGTGATCAGGCCCGTTTCTTCCAGCGCCTTGACGCGGCGCAGGCAGGGGGACGGGGTGAGGCCGATGCGGTCGGCGAGGTCCTGGTTGCTGAGGTGGCCGTCCTCCTGGAGGGTTTGGAGGATGAGGCGGTCGTAGCGGTCCAGATTCATGCTTATCTCCAAATTTCCCCTCCCCACCTGTGGGGGAGGGCTAGGGTGGGGGGTGCGGAAAGCTCATCAAACACTCCCTCCCATCTAGGTAAATGCTTTCATCCCGCCTGCCGCGGGCCTTCCTTTTGTCTTGGCAAAAGGAAGCAAAACCGCGTCCTTCGCCAAAACTCGCTTGCCGGGAGCTCTCCGTCCCTCCTCCCCGCTTCCAGCCCTTCGTTCCCTGCATGTGGGCTCAGACAGTTGGCTGCGGGCTGCCTTTTGGTGGCTGTATTGCTGTCATTTCTATTTTTTGGCAATTTTCTGCCTTTATTGTTGTCTTTATCCCTTCAGTTCGCAATCCCCTGCCCTGCCTTGCGCCGTATTCTGTCTCCATTGAAACCGCTTTCTCCGGAGATGCCGCCATGTTGTCGAATCCGTCTGCCAAGTATCGTCCGTTTGCGCCGGTGCATCTTCCTGACCGTACCTGGCCCAGTAAGGTGATTGATCGGGCGCCGATCTGGATGAGTACGGATCTGCGCGATGGTAACCAATCCCTTTTCGAGCCGATGAATGCGGAGAGGAAGTTGCGGATGTTCCAGATGCTGTGCGCGATCGGGTTCAAGGAGATCGAGGTGGCGTTTCCGTCGGCGTCGCAGACGGATTTCGATTTCGTGCGGTCGTTGATCGAGGACGGTCACATTCCCGAGGATGTGACGATCATTGTGCTGACGCAGGCGCGGGAACATCTGATCCGGCGGACGGTGGAGTCCTTGCGCGGGGCGCGGCGGGCGGTGGTGCATGTCTATAACGCAACGTCGCCGACGTTCCGCGAGGTGGTGTTCAACATGAGCCGGCCGGAAGTGGTGCGGATGGCGGTGGAGGCGGTGACGCTGATCAAGCAGTTGACCGCCGCGCAGCCGGAGACGCAGTGGCAGCTCGAATACAGTCCGGAAACCTTTACGGCGACGGAGCTGGACTTCGCGAAGGAAGTCTGTGATGCGGTGACGGCGGCCTGGGGAGCGACGCCGGAGGACAAGGTGATCCTCAACCTGCCGGCGACGGTGGAGGTGGCGTCGCCGAATGTCTATGCCGACCAGATCGAGTGGATGCACCGCAACCTGGCCCGCCGCGACAGCGTGGTGCTCAGCCTGCATCCGCACAACGATCGCGGTACGGCGGTGGCGGCGGCGGAGTTCGGGGTGATGGCGGGCGCGGACCGGGTGGAGGGCTGCCTGTTCGGGCACGGCGAGCGCACCGGCAATGTCGATCTGGTGACGCTGGCGATGAATCTCTATACGCAGGGCGTGTCGCCGAATCTCGATTTCTCGGACATGGATAGCGTCATCCGCACGGTGGAGCACTGCACGCAGTTGCCGGTGCATCCGCGTCATCCCTATGCGGGCGATCTGGTGTTCACGGCCTTTTCCGGCTCGCATCAGGATGCCATCAAGAAGGGTTTCGCGGCGCAGGCGGCGGACGGGGTCTGGAATGTGCCCTATCTTCCGGTCGATCCCGCCGATCTTGGCCGCAGCTACGAGTCGGTGATCCGGGTGAACAGCCAGTCGGGCAAGGGCGGCGTGGCCTATTTGCTGGAAACCGGCTACGGGGTGGTGATGCCGCGCCGGGTGCAGGTGGAATTCTCGGCGGTGGTGCAGGCGCATACCGACGCCCACGGCGGCGAGGTCAGCGCGGCGGATATCTGGGACCTGTTCAGCCGGACGTATCTGCAACCGGCGGGGCCGGTGGTGTACCGCGAGCACCATCTCTTCGAGCATGACAGCGGCCAGGGCATCCGACTGGTTGCGGACATCGACGGCGTGACGCGGGTGCTGACCGGTCACGGCAACGGCCCGATCGACGCGGCGGTGCATGCCTTGCAGTCGGCGGGCATTAACGTGCAGGTGCGCAGTTATGAGGAACGGTCGATGGGCGCCAGCGCCGAGGGCGGCGACGCGCGGGCCTGCGCCTTCCTGGAGATCGTGCGGCCGGGCGCGACCGGCGCGGTCTACGGGGTGGGGGTCGACGGCAATATCATCACCGCGTCGCTGAAGGCGCTGGTGAACGGCGTCGGGCGTCTTGGCACCGGCGTCATGGCGATGGCGGGCTGAGCGCCCCGCCCCGGACACAAAAAATAGTCGGATCGGGCCAGCGCGCAGCGGCCCGGTTCCCTTACAATCGCGGCCGAATTTCTCACCCTCGCGTGCCGGTCCAGTCTGGCGACTCTTTTGTGAGCATTCCTCACCCTTCGCCGTCTCGATCAGGTACCGCCGCATGCATACCCCCTTTCAGCTCCACGACGTGGACGTGGAACAATTCACCCAGGAACTGATGGCGCTGCGCCGCGCCGCCAATGAACGCATTGGCGACAAGGATTTCCGGCACCTGAAGAAGATCGAGCGCTGGGGCCGGCTGTGCACCGCCGCCGGTTACGGCACGGCGTGGATCATCCCTAACCCGGTGTCGGCGCTGCTGATCAGCATGGGCAACGTCAACCGCTGGACCAACATCGCCCACCCGGTGCTGCATCGCGGCTACGACAAGATTCCCGGCATTCCCGCGCGCTACACCTCGAAGGGTTTCGCCAAGGGCTTGCGCCGCTGGCTGGACTGGGCCGACTGGATGGACCCCGCCGCCTGGGACCACGAGCACAACCGCCTGCACCACTACAACCTGGGCGAAGCCGCCGACCCTGATCAGGTGGAGCTGAACCTGGAATGGCTGCGCGATTCCACCCTGCCGATGGCGGTGCGCTATGCCGTGGTCGGGTTGTTCGCGGTGTCGTGGAAGCCGTTCTACTATGCGCCGAACACCCTGAAGTCGATGGGTCTGGTGCGGACGCTGGCGCCGGGCGAAGTGCGGCAGCCGGGCACGCTGGCGCAGCTGAAATACTGGAACCCGCTGACCCCGGAAGCGCGTGAGCTGTGGACGCGCTGCTTCCTGCCCTACCTGACGCTGCGCTTCGGGGCCATCCCGCTGTTGTTCACGCTGTCGCCGCTGGGCCCGATCGGCGCGGTCAATGTCTGGCTGAACACGCTACTGGCGGAAATCTTCACCAATATCCACAGCTTCATCGTCATCGCGCCCAACCACACCGGCGACGACCTGATCCTGTTCGAGTCGCAGGCCAACAGCAAAAGCGAGTTCTACCTGCGCCAGATCACCGGCTCGGCCAACTTCCGCACCGGCGGCGACCTCAAC
>DASUIL010000178.1:0-7814 GCA_036273075.1 Fluviicoccus sp.
TATTCCAGCCCCTTGGAAGCATGGATGGTGAGGATCTTCACCAGGTTCTCGTCGCTTTCCAGGCGCAGTTCGGCGTTGGCGCTGTCCTGCGGCTGGCGGCGCTGCTGCGCCAGCCATTCGCACAGGTGGTGCTGGCCGTCGCGCTGGCGGTCTTCCTCGTGCAGCAGTTCAGCCAGATGCAGCAGGTTGGTGAGAATGCGCTCGCCGCCGGGCAGCGTCGCCACCCGCGCCACCACGCCGTCGCGTTGCAGGAATTCCCGCCAGGCCACCATGAAGCCGCGCCGCAGCCAGGTTTGCTGGTAGTCCTGGAAGCGTTGCAGCTGCTCGGTCCAGCCCGCCGTGTCGGTCTGCCAGCGCAGGAAATCGGCCACCGTCGCCCCGCACAGGCGGGTGGCCAGCGCGGCGCGCACCTTGCCTTCGTGGTGCGGCTCGGCCATCGCCGCCAGCAGCTGCGACAAGTCCTCGGCCTCGGCACTGGCGAACACCTTCTCGTTCGACTGCATCGCCGCCTTCACCCCGGCGCGGGCCAGCTCGCGGCGCAACTGGTCGGCCTGATAATGCGCCCGCACCAGGATGGCGATGTCACGTCCCTGTACCGGCTTGCCGTCCAGCAGCAGCTTTTCCTCTTGCGCGCCGTGCAGCAAGCGCACGATCTCGTTGACGGTGGCGCGCACCGCCCAGCGCACGCCGTCGTCCTTGCTGTTGCCGCAGTCACCGTCAGGCGTCAGGAAGCGCAGCGGTTGCCGGTCGGTCCCTGCGCTTTCGCGGAGGTCCACCAGCGCCGCGCAGGGTTTGGCGCCCTTGCCCACCGGGGTATACGTGATTTTTGCCTGATCCTCCCCCTGCTCCGGCCGGGGCCAGAAGGCATCGTCTTTCTGGGCGAAGAAGGCGTTCAGCGCCTCGATCAGCGGTTTCACCGAGCGCTGGTTGTCGGCCAGGTCGTGCTTGGCGCTGGCGGGCACGTCATCGTAGGCGCGCAGGTAGGTGTAGACGTCCGCGCCCCGGAAACGGTAGATGGCCTGTTTCGGGTCGCCCACCAGGAACAGCACGCTGTCGGTCGGGGCCGCGTTCAGGTACACCGCCTGCAGGATGCGGTATTGGGCGTCGTCGGTGTCCTGGAATTCGTCCACCAGCGCCGCCGGATAGCGGGCGCGCAAGGCCTCGGCCAGCCCCGGACCGGTCTCGGCATCGCCCAGCGCCTGCGCCAGCCCCTTGATCTGCATGTCAAAATTCTGCGCCTGCTGCTGTTGCAGGCGGAGGGTCAGCGTTTCCTGGCAATAGGCGGCCAGTTGCTGGCGGAACAGGCGGCTCCGGCGCTGGATGGCGTCGCGGCTGTCTTCCAGTTGCTCCGGCAGGTCTTGCAGGGCGTCGAAAAGGGCATGGTGCGGGAACTGCCCGGCGTACTTCTTGGTGGTCTTTTCCTGCAACTTGTCGCTGCTGAAATTCTCCACCACCTTCAGGAAGGCCTTGGCGGCGGTGCTGCCGCTGCCGATGAATTCCGCCAGCCCCACCGACGGGTCGCGCAGGAAGCGGTCGAGTGCGCCCAGCCCCTTGCGGATCAGCTCGGGCTTGTAGCTGGTCTGACTGAGCATGTGGCTATGTTCAGCCAGTAGTGCGCGCACGGCGGCCTGTTCCTGCTGCCACAAGACTTGCAACGCATCCAACTGCTGCTTGCCGCGCGTCAGCGCCGCGTCGTTGCCGGAATCCGCACCGATGAACAGTTGCGCCTGGCTCTGGTTCAACACGCCCTGCACGAATTTCTGCAACTCGCCCAAACTGAAGGAGCCGGTATTCAGGTAATAGCTCACCAGCAGCGGGTCGGCCTGCCGCCACTGCCGGCGGCAGAAATCCTGGATGATCTCGCGCAGCAAGGGCGAGGTATCGGTGATCACTTCCACGTCCAGCGGTGCGCCGCTGGCCAGCGCCTGCTCGCTCAGCACGCCCTGACAGAAACCGTGGATGGTGGTGATGGTGGCCAGGTCGAAATCGGCCAGCGCCTGTTTCAGCCGCATGCGCGCGGTGGTGCGGTCGGTCAGCCGCGCCAGCAGCGGCGTGTAGAGGGGATCGTCCACCGGCTGGCCATCTTCGGCGCGCTGCACGGCGGCCAGCGTTTCCACCAGCCGCTTGCGGATACGGTCGCGCAGCTCGGCGGCGGCGGCCTTGGTGAAGGTAATGGCCAGAATCTGCTTCGGCTCCAGCCCGCGCTCCAGCACCAGCCGGGCAAACAGCGCCGACAGCGTCCAGGTCTTGCCGGTGCCGGCCGAGGCCTGGATCAGTTGCACGCCGGAGAGGGGGGCGTCTATCGCGGGGATTTTTTTCAGCTCGATCATGCCTCATTCCCTCCCACCAACACGCCCACATCCTCCCACGTCCCTTCCTGCAACGCCGCCTTCAACGGCCCGAACAGGCGCAGCGCCTCGCCGGTCACGCTCTCCGGCAGCCGCTCCTGCTCCCCGGCGCTCAGCACCCGTTTCCACAGGCTGTCGGCCACCACGTCCTCCCAGGCCTTTTCCAGCTTGGCGCGGGCCTTGGCCTCGTCCTTCACCGCGCCCTTGGCGTAGTCCCACGCCGCGTCCGGCGGTAGCAGCAGCGGCGCGCGCTGGCCCCGGTCATAGGCATCCATCCAGCGGTCCAGTTGCGCGGCGGCCTCATCGGCACCCATTCCTTCAAACCACACCGGGCCATCGAGGAACAGCCACAACGTCCGCCGCCCCGCCCCCGCCACCTGCCACAGCAGATGCGCCAGCCAGGCCCGCACCAGATACTTGGCGGACTGTTTCGACAGCTGGTAACCGGGCTGGTACGGCTCGTCCAATGGAGGCAGGTCCACCGACAGGCGATAACCGCGCAGTTGCAGGTCGTGGCGCACCGGCGTCACTTCGCGCTTGACCCGCTCCCACGCAGTTTGCAAGTCGTGCAGGCTTTGCTGCGCTTGCGTCCAGTAGACGCTGCCCACCGTGCCCACCGGCAGCGCCCCGCTGGCGCGCAGCACCGGCTCGGCCTGATGCCGGGCGTGGAACAGCTTCGACCGCAACTGCCACTTATCAAGGTGGTTCAGTTGCAGCGGCTCCTCGTCGTGCAGGGCATCATCCAGGCTTTCCAGCCGCAGTTTCAGCCCGACTTTCAGGAAGAATTCGGCAGGATGCTTGAAGAAGCGCTGCAACAGTTCCAGCGTCAGTTGCGGGGTGTCGCTGTCGGGCGGCAGTTCGGCGTTGACGAACGGCGGCAACACGCTTTCCGGTTTCTGCACGGCGCGGGCGGCGGGCAGCCAGTCGGCGGCGTGGCTGAACAGACGGTCGCTGTCCGGCTCGAAATAGCGCGGGCTGAAGGCTTGCAGACGATGCTCGTAGACGCACTGCGCCTTCAGCGCTTTCGCGCCGCCCTCCACCCGCGTGCCCAGGTAATCCAGTAATTCGCCGATCAGGATCGAGGGCGGGAATTCCGCCGACTGGTTGTTGCTGTGGCCGTTGTAGAACAGCAGGAAGTGGTCACGGGCGGCCATCAGCGCGTCGAGGAAAGCGCCGCGGTCGTCATCGCGGCGGGAACGGTCGCCGGGCCGGGGGTGCGGGTCCAGCCGCAGCAGGTCGAATTCGTTGAAGGGATCGCGGCGCGGGAAGCTGGTGTCTTCCAGCCCCAGCAGGCAGATGACGCGGTACGGCAGGTTGCGCAGCGCGCCGATGCGGCTGAAGGTGACCGAGCCGCCCGGCAGCGGCTCCGGCGCTTCACTGTCCAGCCGCTGGTCGATCTCGCGCAGCAGCAGGAACAGCGGCACCGGCTCGCTGACCTTGGCATTGCCGGCGTGACGTTCAATATCGTCCAGCGCCCGCTCCAGCCCGCGCAGGGCATATTCCCCGGCCAGGCTGCCGAAGAAATTCAGCAGGTCGCCGCGCAGGGTCGCCAGCCATTCCTCCACCGGCCGCGCCTGCGTCCACCAGTCGCGGCGCAGCGCCAGGTCGGTCACGGCGCGGGTCAGCACGCCGATCAGCGCGAACTGCCCCGCCTCCACCCCGCCCACCGGCTGCAGACCGCCCGCCAGCCCGTCAAATTCCGGCGGCAGCGCGATGGCCAGCAGCAGCCGTTCCAGCCCGAACAGCAGCGTGTGGGTGTCGTCCAGATCCTCGGCATCGCCGCTCTGGCGGGCGCGGTGCTGACCGTCCAGCCCGCGATAGACCCCGGCCTGTTGCAGCAGTCCGGCGGCCTTTTCGATATCGGCGGCTTCCAGCCCGTAGTACGCGGCCACCGGCGGCAGCGCCAGCCAGTCCAGCAGCGCCGACTGCGCCAGCCGGGTCTGCGTCAGCTGGTACAGGCCGTGGAAAGCTTGCCAGACGGTGTTTTCCTCGGCCTTGGGCACGCCGGTCAGCTGCCAGGGAATACGCCGCGCGGCGGGCACGGTGCCGAACACCGACTCGATGGCCCCGGCGGCGGTGACCACATCGGGCAGCATCACCGCCACGTCCTGCGGTTTCAGGTCGGGATGCCGGGCGAACAGGTGCAGCAGGCGGTCGTGCAGCGCTTCCAACTGGCGGGTCAGGCTGTGGCAGCTGTGGATTTGCAGCGAGACATCGCTTTCGTCCAACGACCACGACGGCAGGTTATCGCCATGCTGGTGTTCCAGCGTGTGCAGGCTGTGTTGCAGGCGGCGCAACAGGCTGTCGCCGTCCAGCGGCGGAAACAGGTCGCGCCAGTCGTTGTCGTGTTCGCCGCCGGAGAGGTCGGCCAGCAGGCGGAAATTGTCGCGGGCCTGCTTGCCCCAGGCGGCCAGCAGCGGATGCCCGGCGCTGTGGTAGGCCACCTTCTGGGGATGCAGCACCCGCATCTTTTCCAGCCAGCGCGGGTCCACCACGTCGGCCCAGTACTCGCGGGAGGGGTTGAGGTGCAGCCAGTGCAGCTCGGTATGGGGCGACAGCGCCTGGAAGAAGTGCAGCACCGGCGGCGGCAGGCGCACGGTGGTGAACACGGCCAGCCGTTCCGGCAGGTGGCGGCGCAGCGCCGGTTGTTCGGCCAGCGCGTGCAGGTAACGGGTGGAAAGCTGTCCGCCCTCGGCGAAGGTCTCGGCGAACAGTTCCTGCCACAGCCGCGCCTGCCAGGCCTGATGCGTCCAGTCGTGCGGCAGGCGTCCGCCCTGCCGCCAGCGTTCCAGCCAGTCGGGGCGGTAGCTGACGTAATCGGCATAGGCCTGGGCGATGCGGCCCGCCAGTTGCCAGCGGCCCAGCACCGGGTTGGGGGTGCGTTGCAGGTAGGCGCGCAGCGGGTGGAAGTCGGGGTCGTCGTCGGGCAGGTGGCCGAGGCGTTCGAACAGCCGCCATTGCATCAGTTCGCGGGGCAGCGACTGGGTGTGCTCGTTGCTGTCCAGCACCTGCTTGTAGCACTGCCAGCGGAAGCTGATGGGGTACTGGATGTCGAAGTGGGCGGCGATGCCGAAGCGTTCGGCCCAGCGCAGTTCCAGCCAGCGGCCCAGGGCGATGGTGGGGACGAGGACGGTCAGGGGTTGCAGGGGGTCGCTCACCGGGTCGCCCAGTGCGAGGCTGAGGGCGTCGAACAGGGTGTTCAGGTCGTGGGATTGGGTGATGGTGAGCATATGTTTTTTCCCTAGGCTGGGGGAACCTTACTGGAAAGTGGTTGGGGCAGGAAGGGCTGAACTGCATCCCGGCCCCTCAATCCGGCTCCTCCCCCCCGCCCCCGGTTCCACCTTGATCTGCGTGCCAATCCGTTCCTTCAGCTGCGACACATGCGAGATCACCCCCACCAGCTTGCCGCTTTGCTGCAGGCCGGATAGCGCACTCAACGCGGTATCCAGCGCGTCTTCATCCAGCGTGCCGAAACCTTCATCCAGGAAGAGTGAATCCACCCGGACGTTGCGGCTGGCCATGTGCGACAACCCCAGCGCCAGCGCCAGGCTGACCAAAAAGCTTTCGCCGCCGGAGAGGTTGCGGGTGGGGCGGATTTCGCCGGTCTGGTAGTTGTCCATCACGTTCAGTTCCAGCGGCTGGCTGTCGTCGCGCACCAGCAGGTAACGGTCGCTGAGTTTCTGCAGCTGGCGGTTGGCGTGGTGGATGAGGATATCGAAAGTCAGGCCTTGGGCGAAGTTGCGGAATTTCTTGCCGTCGGCGGCGCCGATCAGTTCGTTGAGGCGGCCCCAGCGCGCCACGTCACGCTGGCGGGCGGCGATGGCGTCAACCAGCGACTGGCGGCTTTGCCGCAGCTCGGCGTTGTCCTGCAACTGCTGCTGTATGGCGCCAATCGCCTGCTGCAGGGCGGTCAGGTTATCCGTGGCCGTGGTCAGGGCGGCATTCAAGGCATCCGGCGGAAGATCGGTCAGGGCGCGGGCCTGTTCCGCTTGCAGCCGGGTTTCGGTTTCACGCTGGCGGGTGTCCAGTTGTAGCTGGCGGCGGCTCAGGTCATCGGCGCGGGCGGCAAGTGCGCGGCGTTCCGCTTCCGGCAGGCAGGCGGCCAGATAGGCGTCTTCGTCAGCCAGCCCGGCGGCCGTGAGGCGCTGGCGGAAGGTGGTGTCGGCAGCGGCCAGCGCCGGTTCGCGTTGGCGGAGGATGGTGTCCAGTTCGCCCAGCAGGATATGCAAGTCGCGGACAGCCTGTTCGGCCTGCTGACGGGCCAGGTCGGCCTCACGGCAGCGGTTGTCCGCGGCCTTCAAGGCCTGATCCACCTGTTCCTCGGCCTGATCGGCGTCACGGTCGCCAAACAGGTCGCGGCGTTGCTGGCGCAGCGTCTCAGCTTCCGCTTGCAAGCGTTGATGCCTGTTGGCGGCTTCGCGGCTTTGCGTGTGCAGCTTGGCCAGCGCGGTTTCGGCATGCTTCAGGCTTTCGTCCAGCACCGCGCGCTGCTGGGTCAGGCGCTGCCTTTCAGCGGATTGCCGAAGATAGGTTTCGCTTTGTCGACGCAAGGCTTCCAGGGTGTCGGCAGGTTGCCCCAGACACTCCTCCCCTCGCCCGCATTCCGCCAGCAAAGCCCGGAGGCGATCCCGCTGAAGACTGACGGCATCCTGCTGTGAGGCTGTCTCGCGCCGGAGGCGCTCCGTCTCCCGTTGCACTTCCTGCCACTCGGCTTCGGCCAAGACTTGCTCACGCGCGGCGGCTTCGGCCTTGGCGACCGCCGTGCGCAGGGCTTCCTCACCGCGCATCAACGCCTGTTGCAACCGGTCAAGCGTGGTCAGCCGGTCACTGACCTGTCCGATCTCCGCCTTGACACGCTCCAGTTCGGCAACAATCACTTCCCCGTCATCCGCCAGCGACAAGGCGGCCAGATCAGCACTGACCTGCGCCTGCACCGCGTTGAATTCGGTTTGCCAGCGTGCCTGCTTCTGCGCCAGCCGTTCCAGCGCGTCGCGGGCCACCTCCTGTCGTGAATCCCCGTCCGCCAGTTGCTTCAGGACGTCACTTTCCTCCCGACGCACCCGCAGCAACGACTCGCGGGCTTCGTTGGCCGCCGGGATATTGCCCCGCGCCCACGGATGTTCCTCCGACCCGCACAGCGGACACGGTTCGCCGTCGCGCAAGTGCTGCCGTTGTTCTTCCAGACCGTGGATGCGCGCCAGCAACTCCAGCTGCGTTTCCAGCAAGCCGCGCTGGGCGGTCAGGGCGTCCACGCGGGCCTGCGCCATGGGGCGTTGTTGCTGCCAGTCCGCCAGCGTCTTCACATGCGCGGCCTGCTCGGCGGCCAGCACCTCGCCCTCACGCTGCGACTGGTGCAGGCGCTGCCGGTCTTTCTGCAAGCCGTCCAGCCGGTTCTGGCGGGCATGCAGGTCCAGCAGGCATTCCCGCCAGTCTTCCTGGCTGCGCCCTTCCAGCCGAGCCTCACGG
>DASUIL010000179.1:0-2030 GCA_036273075.1 Fluviicoccus sp.
ACTGTTTGAGCTAACGCACCGGACAGCGAAGGGAGGGAAGCGGAGCGGTGACACGGAGAGCAGGCCGCGCGCGAGTTTGGCGCAGGACAAACGGTTTTGCTTACTTTTCCCAAGAGAAAAGTAAGGCCCGCGGCAGGCGGATGCCGGTCGTCAAGTGAAGGGGCGGGGTGTTCGTCCGAGAACCCCCCAGCCCTGCGGGCAGCCCCCCTGTTCCACAGGTGGGCGTAAATGCAACGGTTGGCGACAGCCCCTGACTGCGCTAGTCTTCGCCCCAAATCCCCTTAACCGAAGCCCCCCTTCATGACTGACCGCTACGCCGTCATCGGCAACCCCATCGCCCACAGCCGCTCTCCGATCATCCACCGCGCCTTCGCCGAGCAGACCGGCCAGGACCTCGGCTACGAAGCCCTGCTCGGCCCGCTGGACGCCTTCACCCCCTTCGTTACGCAGTTCTTTGCCGACGGCGGTCGCGGCCTCAACGTCACCCTGCCGTTCAAGGAACAGGCCTACGCCCTCAGCGAGGTAATCTCTAAGCGCGCCCAACAGGCCGGGGCGGTCAACACCCTGATGCGCGGCAAGGACGACCGAATCTATGGCGACAACACCGACGGTATCGGCATCGTCCGCGACATGACGCAGAACCATGGCTGGACGCTGCAAGGCAAGCGGGTGCTGATCATCGGCGCGGGCGGCGCGGTGCGCGGGGTGATGGGGCCGCTGCTGGCGGCGGGCATCGCCTCGCTGCGCATCGTCAACCGCACCCCGGAGAAGGCGGAAACACTGGCGGCCCTGTTCCAGGGCGAAGGCGATGTCGCGGCGGTGCATTACGACGCCATTCCGGCGGGCAGCGTCGATATCCTCATTAACGGCTCCTCCGCCTCGCTCAGCGGCGAGCTGCCGCCGGTGCCCGCCGGTATTCTCGCCGAAGGGGCCTGCGCCTATGACATGGCCTATGGCAAGGGCGAACTGCCGTTCATGGCGTGGGCGCGCGGGCAGGGTGCGGCGCAGGTCAGCGACGGGCTGGGCATGCTGGTGGAGCAGGCGGCAGAAAGCTTCTACATCTGGCGGCATGTGCGCCCGGAAACCGCGCCGGTGCTGGCGATGATGCGGGAGCTGGTGGCGAGGGCCTGAGATGAAGGCGGCGGGACGAGGCTAGGCCGCGCGTTCCGTCAGCCAGCCAATCACCTGCTCCCGTTGCTGCGCCGTATGCGGGTGCGACAGCAGGCCTTCCACGACAAACATGCCGGCGGTGGCCGTAATGGCGGCCTCTTCGGCAGTCATTCCCCGCGCCGTCAGTTGCCCGATCACCAACCCTTCCAACATGCCGTGGAACTGGTCATGCCAGGACCGCACCGATTCTGACGATTCCAGTCGTGCATGCACCGTCAGCACCAACCGGTGCGCCTGTTCAAAGCGGTTGATCAGCCATAGCAGCTGTTCCTTCAGCGGCATCGCCTGCACCCCGGCATGGGCGGCCAGCGCCTCCAGCACCAGCCCGTTCAGCACGGCGATCAGCAGGGCATCCTTGTCGGCGAAATACCAGTACAGCGTGTTCGCCGCCACCCCGGCTTCCCGCGCCACCCGCGCCATCGACGCAGCCTCGTAGCCTTCCTCCAGGAACAGCCGTCGGGCCACGGCCACGATCTCGTCCTGTTTGGACTGGCGGTCGATTTCACGCTTGTTGCGGGCCATGAAGAAATTCCGGGAAAGGGGATGGATGGTTCTTGAATTGTATTCAAGATGTGCTAGTCTTTCAATCTTGAATGGCAATCAAGATGTATGGAACTCCTCACATGCTGACTTCGTTTACCCCGGCGGACCTGCGCCGCATGACCACGGCCGAATTACTGGCGGTTTTCCAGACGCTGCCCGCGCCGCTGATGACCGAAATGCACGGGGAATACGCCGCCGGGCTGCTGCGGCAACCGTCGTGGGCGGATACCGTCAGCGGTCAGCTGTCCATCAACAACCCGTTGTTGCCGGGCCGCTGGCTGAGCAAGGCCTTCCGCCCTGTCAGTGAAACCGAAGGG
>DASUIL010000180.1:0-3263 GCA_036273075.1 Fluviicoccus sp.
GCGCAAGCCGCACCCGATGCTGCGGCTGGTGCAGGGCGACGTCGGCGCGGGCAAGACCGTGGTCGCCGCGCTGGCCGCCTGCCACGCCGTCACCGGCGGCTGGCAGGTGGCGCTGATGGCCCCCACCGAAATCCTGGCCGAGCAGCACTTCGTCAACTTCAGCCGCTGGTTCTGCGCGCTGGGCGTACCGGTGGCGTGGCTGAGCGGCAAGCAGGGCGTGAAGGAACGTCGGCTGTCGCTGGAACGGGTGCAGTCCGGCGAAGCGCGCATCGTCGTCGGCACACATGCCCTGTTCCAGGAAAGCGTACAGTTTGAAAAACTGGGGCTGGTGATCATTGACGAACAGCACCGCTTCGGCGTCGACCAGCGCCTGGCGCTGCGCGAAAAGGGGCTGGCCACCGGCTACAGCCCGCACCAGCTGGTGATGACCGCCACCCCCATCCCGCGCACGCTGGCCATGAGCGCCTACGGCGACCTGGACACCTCGGTGATTGACGAACTGCCGCCCAACCGCACCCCGGTCACCACCGTCGCACTGGCCGACACCCGTCGCGAGGAAGTGATCGACCGCGTGCGCGCCAACTGCGAACAGGGACGGCAGGCCTATTGGGTGTGCACACTGATCGAGGAGTCCGAACAGCTGGAAGCGCAGGCCGCCGAAGCCACCTTCGCCGAATTGCAGATGCTGCTGCCGCACCTGAAGCTGGGCCTGGTGCACGGCCGCCTGAAACCGGCGGAAAAGCAATCGATCATGATGGAATTCAAGGACGGCAAGCTGGACCTGCTGGTGGCGACGACGGTAATCGAAGTGGGCGTGGACGTGCCCAACGCCTCGCTGATGATCATCGAGAACGCCGAGCGGCTGGGGCTGTCGCAGTTGCACCAGTTGCGCGGGCGCGTGGGTCGCGGCAGCGCGGTCAGTTATTGCGTACTGCTGTATCACGCGCCGTTGTCGGCAATGGGTCAGGAGCGGCTGGCGATCATGCGCAGCACCAGTGACGGTTTTGTGATTGCAGAGAAGGATCTGGAATTGCGCGGGCCGGGCGAGGTGCTGGGCACGCGGCAGACCGGGCTGGTGGGGTTCCGGGTGGCGGATCTGGTGCGGGATGCGGGCATGCTGAAGGCGGCGCAGCATCTGGCGCGCAAGCTGGAGCAGGATTCGCCGGTGCAGGCGGAGTCGCTGGTGCGGCGGTGGTTGCCGCAGGCGCCGAGGTATAGTGTGGTTTAGGAAGCACTGACTAAACGGGGTGGCTCAAAAACATGAATGCCAAGTTGTGTGCAAGACTGTGAACAGGCTAAAAAGAGTAACCATCTGGGCCTCTCTTCCAGTTATAGCCGCCGCTATCTATGGTTTGGCCATTTTGGAGTCCCCACTCCCTATCCGCATCATTGACCGCGATCAGTCTGGTATCGTTTCGCTTGGTGAGGCTTTGGACTCAATAGATGTTGGACACCGGCCGAGCAAGAGCAAACTTAGCTGCATCGAATATTTTTGGCTCAAAGATGGTAGACCGGCATATGTGCAATGCCATCCTATGCAATAGAACGTCACATTGACTAACCGCTTTTGGCGACAGCATTGAAAAAGACGTCAAAGGCCCGTAGACCTCCATCAGTTAAATTGTTCTAACAGGCTGATATGAACGCTCACGACAAAGACCGAAAAAAGGAATGGAAATTGGCGCAGAAACAGCAAGCGCGTGCTGCGTTTCCCATGTCCGACGCAATGTTGGAATCACTCTTTGACTCAGTCGATGCTCGGATCAAGGATTCAGGTTGCGACCACACTTTGCGATTCACTGAAGCATGGCTAACCGAACACCATCAGTCCGTGACATCGGTGTTGGGTTGGTTAAATGAACACGGCGCATACTGCGATTGCGAAGTATTGGCCAATGCTGTTGACCATTGGGAGCAGAATCGAGAAATGGAAGCTCTCTGAAGTTAGAGACACTATCATCTTACCCCTGCATTACCCACCCCAGCACTGCCGCCACCCCCGCCGTCAGCAAAAACGGCCACATCGTCCGCCGGATCGCCGTCTCCAGCCAATGCCGCCGCTCCACCCGGCTCAACCGCCGGTAAAGCCCGGCTGCCAGCACCCCGTCCAGTAGCAACTCGGCAAACAGCGTCGGCGCGGAATACACCATCAGCAGCGACGAAAACAACAGCACAGCCCCCAGCACCATCAACACCAGCGGAATCGCGAATTCCTCCGCTTGCGCCGCCGCTTCCAATGCTCCCTCCACCGGCCCGTCAGACTCTCCCGTTCCATCGGCAAACGAGCCGCTGGCCCCACCGCCACCAAACTCTCCGCCCTGGCCCTCAACCCCGCCATCTGAGCGACCCGGCAAGCTACCCGGATCCAGACTGCTGTAGTCCTCGGCCCGACTTCTCAACCACCACCATAACAGCCCCAGAAACACCAGATAGGCTACCCCGACCGCCAACGGATAACGCAGCCACATGACGGAAAGCCCCATCTTCAGCAATAACGTCGAAGACAGGAAGCCGGAAGCACCGGTCAACACCACCAGCAACAACATCTGCAAACGGGGATACCCATGACGTTCCAGCATGTCCCGGATTCGGTGCACCTCGACGCGGCGGTTAAAGCGGGGGCGAATTTTCATGGGGACAGGTCGCAGTAACAGAAGACTTCATCTCAACAAAGGCTGGTCACATCGTCAAGCCACCGCCTCCCCCCTTTTTTCCCCCTCTTTTTCCCCCTCCCGGACGATACCGCCCCACCCCCGTTTTGGCTGAAATTCCGCCCACCGAAAGACAGCGCCAACGCGGGGCCAGACGCCCCCGGCTGTCCACCGACATAACAACAACATCATCAAGGGACACACCATGAAAAACAGCCTCAAGCTCGCCTGCGCCGTCGCGCTGGCCGCCACCGCCGCCTTCGCCCCGGCCGCCAACGCCGGATACACCACCACCAAGTACCCGATCGTGCTGGTGCACGGCATCTTCGGCTTCAAGAACTTCCTGGGCGCGGACTACTTCTACCAAGTACCCAGCACCATCACCGCCGAAGGCGGCAAGGTCTTCATCCCCGCCGTTTCCGCCGGTAACAGCAACGAAGTGCGCGGTGAACAACTGCTGAACCAGCTGCTGACCTTCAAGGCGCTGTCCGGTTCGCCCAAGTTCAACCTGATCGGCCACAGCCAGGGCAGCCCCACCTCGCGCTATGTCGCCGCCGTGCGCCCGGACCTGGTCGCTTCCGTCACCAGCGTGGACGGCGTCAACAAGGGCTC
>DASUIL010000181.1:0-3109 GCA_036273075.1 Fluviicoccus sp.
GAAGCCGGGCAAAACGAAGGCTCCTGCCGTATTTTTGCCTTCGGACAACTGAACGGACTCAGCACCGAGGACACGCTGCGCTGCTTCGGCCGCCACTACCGCGACGTGCTGGCCGACCCGGACGGCAGCTCGCACGGCAACATCCGCCGTTTCCTGCGCGACGGCTGGGCCGGTATCCGTTTTGACGGCGCGGCGCTGCAAGCCAAGTCCTGAACCGGGTCGGGGCGGCATCAGGTACAATGCCGCCTTTCCCGATCAGTATTGTCCTGCCATGACCGAACCTGTCCGCCTTTCCAAATTCCTGGCTGAACAATTGGCCTGTTCACGCCGCGACGCCGAACTCTATATCGAGGGCGGCTGGGTCACGGTGGACGGCGAGGTGGTCGATGAGGCGCATTTCCGGGTGCAGGGCCAGCGCGTGGAGCTGTTGCCCGGCGCGAAAGCCGAACCGCTGCCGCCGGTGACGATCCTGCTCAACAAGCCGTCCGGTTATCAGTCCGGCGACGGCGACAATCCCGCTACGGCGCTGATCACCCCGGCCACCCTGTCCAGCGCTGACCGCTCCGGCCTGCGACCGCTGAAACGCCATTTCTCGCGACTGTCGCCGACCCTGCCGCTGGAAACCGATGCCGAGGGGCTGACGGTCTACACCCAGGACTGGCGGGTGCTGCGCAAGCTGGAAGAGGACGCGGCCTTTATCGAACAGGAATACATCGTCGGCTTCAGCGGCGAACTGGACGCCGCCGGTCTGGCCTTGCTGAACCACGGACTGGTCTATGAAGGCTGGGCCATTCCGCCGATCAAGGTCAGCCGCCAGAGCGAAACACGGCTGCGCTTCGCGCTGAAGGACAACCAGCCAGGCCAGATCGCCTGGATGTGCGAACAGGTCGGACTGGAAATCACCGCCATGAAGCGCATCCGCATCGGCCGCCTGCCGATGGCCGGTCTGGAGCCGGGACTCTGGCGCTACCTGCTCGGCTACGAACGCTTCTGATCCCCGGCTTTTCCCCGGAGAGTCCTGTCCGTTTGTCCACTATTCACCCGGCGCGGTTGCTCGTATAGTCGGCGGTTTACGCCCTGATTCCGAGAACCGCTCCATGACCGGCAAACTGTTCACCCCGATCTCCGTCGGCCCGCTGTCCCTGCCCAACCGCATCTTCATGGCGCCGCTGACGCGCATGCGCAGCCGCGAACCTGGCGATGTGCCGGTGCTGCCTTTGATGGCCGAGTACTACCGCCAGCGCGCCAACGCCGGGCTGATCATCAGCGAAGCCACGCAGGTTTCGCCGCAGGGCAAGGGTTACATGGGCACGCCGGGCATCCACAGCGCCGAACAGGTTGAGGCCTGGCGTGAGATCACCCGCGCCGTGCATGACGAGGGCGGCCATATCGCCATCCAGCTGTGGCATGTCGGCCGTGTCTCGCACCACTCGCTGCAGCCGGACCGGCAATTGCCGGTGTCGGCCTCGGCCATCCCCTACGAAAACAAGACCACCATCCGCGGCGAGGACGGCAAGCCGCAACGTGTCGCCTGCGACAACCCACGCGCGCTGCGCACCGATGAAATTCCCGGCCTGATCGAGACCTACCGCCAGGCCACCGTCAACGCCCGCGAGGCCGGTTTCGACCTGGTGGAAGTCCATGCCGCTCACGGCTACCTGTTGCACCAGTTCCAGTCCGCCGTCAGCAACCAGCGCGATGATGCCTACGGCGGCAGCCTGGAAAACCGCGCCCGCATGACTCTCGAAGTGGTGGATGCCTGCATCGCCGCCTGGGACGCCGCCCACGTCGGCATCCGCATCTCGCCGCTGGGAACCTTCAATGGACTGGACGACTCGGCCGGTCTGGAGATGGGCCTGTATCTGGCCGAAGAACTGGCCAAGCGCAACATCGCCTACCTGCACCTGTCCGAACCGGACTGGGCGGGCGGCCCCGCGCACACCGACGATTTCCGCCAGGCGCTGCGCGACCGCTTCCCCGGCGTCATCATCGGCGCGGGCAACTACACCGTGGAGAAAGCGGAAGCCTTGCTGGCCAAGGGCTACATTGATGCCGCCGCCTTCGGCCGCCCCTACATCAGCAACCCCGACCTGGCCGAACGCTTCCGCACCGGCGCGCCTCTGGCAACGCTGAATCCGGCCACGCTCTACGGCGGCGGCGAGGAAGGCTATACCGATTATCCGGCGCTGGCCTGATCCTCCGGGATCGACCAAGCGCACCGGACAAGGGACAGGCTGTGTTGCCCGGGCCATGCGGCCCGCTTAGGATGAGAAATAATAACCATTATAACTGCAAGGCTATTCTCATGATCAGAAAACTACGAAAAGCCGCCGTCCTGTTGCCGGCAATGTTATTGCTGAACGCCGCCCCCGCCTTCGCCGACCGGGATCTCGATGAACTGCGCGGCCCCGGCCTCGGCAGCGAATGGCGGCTGATCAAGAATGATACCCGCAAGCAGATCAAGGCCTGGGACAAGCGCGACGACGACAAGAAATACCGTTCGTTCAAGCTGGACCTGATTATTGACGCGCCGCTGGAAGCCGTCGCCCGCGCCTATACCGACATCGACTACTACCCGCGCTGGTTCTGGGAAGTGCAGGAAAGCCGCATCCTGAAAAAGGTGTCGGATACCGAATTCTATTACTACGTGGTGCACCGCGCCCCGGTCGGGCTGCCGCCGCGCGACGCCATCATCCACGCCAAAATCGAACCGTGGACCAAGGCCAAGGGGTACGCGCTGTTCATCCTGGAAGCCAAGCCCGCCTACATGCCGCCGCGCGACGGCCACGTACGCATGAACGCCGAGGACATGGTCATCAAGTGGACGCCGCAACCCGACGGCAGCACCCGCGAGGAAGTGGAAGGCTACATCGATCCGGGCGGAAATGTTCCCGCCTGGGCGATCAACGCCGTGCAGCGCCAGGCTCCCTACTACACGGTCATGGGCCTGCAGCGCGTGGTCCAGACCGAGCGTTTCAAGAACCCCAAGGAACCGATGCCCTTCAGGGTTCGGGAATAAGACCGAAAGCCCGCTCCGGCGGGCTTTTTCTTGCCCCGCACTCCTAAAAACCCTGCGCGGCAAAGGGTGATTGCCGCCACCCGGAGGCGG
>DASUIL010000182.1:0-3385 GCA_036273075.1 Fluviicoccus sp.
CCGATCATCGCCCAGGGCTGCGCCAGCGGGCTGGAGGGCAGCGCAAAGGCCAGCAGCGCCGAGGCGCCCATTGACGCCACCAGCGCCGGACCGCCGCCAGGCAGGTAACGGCAAACCGCTTCCGTTACGGCCAGTCCCAGCAGCACGCCCACACAGGCCGTCCAGATTTCGCGGTTGCCCGCGTGCAGCGGTTGCGGTATGAATGCCCGCAGGCGCCCTAACCCTGTTGTCATGGCAACATCCCATGGCTGCGCACTGCAGCCGTGAATGAGGGCCGGCAAATATATCACAACATGACAAATATCAGGAGAACGGCATGGCCGCCCTACCCCCGGCTTCCGACGGGCTGAACAAAAAGCAGTACGAGGCGCTGTCGGAATTCCGCTACCAGCTGCGCCGCTTCCTGCATTTCAGCGAAGTGGCTGCCGACCGCGAGGGCATCACGCCGCTGCAATACCAGCTGATGCTGCATGTGCGCGGCTTCCCCGGCCGCGACTGGGCCACGGTGGGCGAGCTGGCGGAGCGGTTGCAGGTGAAGCCGCACGGCGCGGTAGCGCTGCTGGGCCGCTGCGAAACGGCGGGGCTGGTGGAACGGCGCAAGAGCCAGACCGATCGCCGCCAGATGGAAGTGCACCTGCTGCCCAAGGGCGAAGCCATCCTGGCGCGACTGGCGGCGCTGCACGAGGCGGAACTGCGCTCGCTGCAAGGCACCTTCCAGGTCGCCCACATCACCGCGTTCAACAACGCCGCCGCCCCGGTCCTGGACTGACTGGCCGGAACGATCAATTCCCTGCCGCCGCCATTGCCTGAAAACTGATCCTCATCAAGTACGATCGTACCAGTTACCCCTAATCTCCCGGTAAACCCTGCCACCGTGGAGATGTCCTCATGCTGCCGCAAGCCCTGCCCTCCACCCTCCTGGCGGAAGAACTGGACGCCCTGCTGGGCGGTGTATCGGCTTTCGCCGCCCAGGAAATCCTGACGCGCGCGCCGCGCCCCGAACAGGCGCTGAGCGCCGACGACTTCCGCGCCATTACCGTCGCCGCCGACACCGCCGGGCTGCTCGACAACAGCGACCAGGGCTACGGCCTGTGGAGCGAATGCGGTCGCGGCGAAGCGCCCGGCTTCACGCTGATGGCGCTGCGGCAACTGGCGCTGGCCAATGTCGCCGCCGCCTGGCACCTGCACGGCGTGGCGCTGGCGGCGCTGGCCGCGCGCTTCGCCGGGCTGGACAGCGATCACGACACCGTTTTCTGCCTGGATGGCGCACAGGGTATCGGCCGCAGCGCCTTGGGCCGCCTGCTGGCCGGACGGCCGCTGCACGCCCGCGACGCCGAACTGCTGGCCGATGTCTATGGCGACAGTCCGCGCGTGACCGTGGCCGCGCCTGGCGTCACGCGGCTGGCGGCGCTGCGTTATCGCGGCCGCGCCCTGCAACTGGAACTGCACGCACTGACGGCCATCCGGGTGGAACGCGACGAATTCCCGCACGGCCCCGACGGCTGCCACGCCCTGCGCTGGACCCCGGCCGCCCAGTCCGCGCCTCGCGGCCCGCTGACGCTCGACCAGCTCAACACCCTGTTCGCCGCCCAGCAACTGGCGCAAACGGCGCTGGCGCGCGGTGCGGTGGAAGCGGCGGCGGCGCTGGCCCACCGCTATGCCGAAATCCGCGTGCAGGGTGCGCGCACCATCGAACAGCATGACAGCGTCGCGCTGCTGCTCGCCGACCTCGACACCCCCTGCCAGACCGTCGATGCGCTGCTGCGCGACGCCGCCGGGCAAGCCCTGTCCGCCGAAAGCGCGCTGGCGCTGCGCCGCGAAGCCATGCCGCTGCTGACCCGCGCCGCCAACGCCGCCATGCAGGTGCACGGCGGCATCGGCTACATGCGCGACACCGGCATCGAACACCGGCTGCGCGCCGTCAACGCGCTGCGGCTGCTGGGCGGCTCGCCGCCCGAACTGGCGCTGGTGACCGCCGGACTGGCCAGCGACCACGCCGCCTTGCCCGAGGCCGAAGCCGCCGGACGCGACCACCTGCCCGGCTACCTGTCGCCGCAGCATGCCCTATCGCCCTTCGCCGCCCTGCGCCGGGGACCGCTGCTGCGCACCGTCGCCGCCTACACCGCCCGCGACCCGTGGGAAGTCGAAACCGACCGCCTGCCCGCCACACTCGGCCGCCTGCGCCGCCGCGTGCGCCAATTCGCCCTGCAACACTGCCTGCCGTTGGCCAACGCCACCGACCGCGAACAGCGCGAAGGCCACCACGCCGACGCCGAACTGCGGCAACTGCTGGCCCAGGCCGGCAGGGCCGGACTGCTCACCGACCTGCTGCCCGCCCCGATCGGCGGCGCATCGCCGTTCCAGTTCCGGCACTCGCTGGCGCTGCAACAGGCCATCCGTGTGGAAGAACTGGCCCGCGTCGACGGCGGCCTGATGCTGCTGCTCTCCGCGCACAACCTCGGCCTGTGCCCGCTGCTGCTGTCCGGCGACCTGACCATTCTGCGCGACGTGGTGCTGCCCGCCTTCCGCACCACGCAAAACGGCAACCCGCAAATTTTCGCCTTCGCCATCACCGAACCCGCCGCCGGGTCCGACGCTGAGGAAGGCCACGGCGCGCTGCACCAGAAGGCCGGAGTCAAAGCAAAGCGCGTACCCGGCGGCTGGCGGCTGAGCGGGCGGAAAGTGTTCATCAGCGGCGGCGACGTCGCGCGTTACGTGTCCGTGTTCGCGGCGCTGGAAGGCGAAGGCTACGACAGCTGGACCTGCTTCCTGGTCGATACCGCCACGCCCGGTTTCCGCGTCGCCCGCTGCGAACTGAAGATGGGCATGCGCGCCTCCGGCGCGGCGGAACTGGAATTCGACGACTGCTTCGTGCCCGACCAGCGCGTGGTCGGTGGCCTGCGCAACGGCTGGGGACTGGCGCGCGCCACCCTCAACCTGTCGCGGCTGCCGGTCGCGGCGATGGCGGTCGGTTTTGCGCAGCAGGCCGTGGATATCGCCACCGCCTGGGCCTGCACGCAGACCTTGGCCGGAAAACCGCTGATCCATTACCAGCAAGTTCAGGCCGTCATTGCCGATCTTCAAGCCGAAACCGGGGCCATCCGCGCCCTGGTCTGGCAGCACGCCAAGGGCTGGACGCCGCGCCAGGACGGGGCCGCGCTCTGCAAATTCCAGGCGACCGACCGCGCCCAGGTCGTCATCGAAACCGCGATGGACCTGCTGGGGTCTGCCGCCCTGCTGCACGACAACCGGCTGGAGCGCACCTTCCGCGACTGCCGCCTCACCCGCATTTTTGAAGGCACCAACCAGATCAACCGGCTGGCGGTCATTGAAGACCAGCAAGCCGGACTCCTCGACCGTATTGCCCGGCGCGCCGGACGCGCCT
>DASUIL010000183.1:0-10667 GCA_036273075.1 Fluviicoccus sp.
CACGCACAATCGCTACACCCCGGTAGCCATCATCCTGCACTGGGTGATCGCGGCCGCCATCCTCTTCCAGCTGGCCCTGGGCTGGCGCATGGGCGACCTGCCGAAAGGGCCGGGCGCCTTCGCGCTGTTCCAGCTGCACAAGTCCATTGGTTTCCTCATCCTTTTCCTGGTGGCGGCGCGGGTGGCCTGGCGGCTGACCCATCGGCCGCCACCCCTCCCGGCCGCGATGGCTTCGTGGGAGAAAGTGCTGTCGAAGCTGGTGCATCTGGCTTTCTACGGCATCATGATCGCGCTGCCGGTCACCGGCTGGATCGCCGTGTCCACCAGCCGCATCCAGATTCCCACGCTGTGGTTCGGGGCGGTGCCCGTTCCGCACCTGCCGTTCCTGGCCGATCTCGCCCCGGCGGTGAAGGAAGTCTGGAACGACGGCAGCAAGGAGTTCCACGAAATCCTCGCGGCGCTGACGCTGCTGCTGCTGGCGGCGCATGTCGGCGGCCTGCTTAAACATCAGTTGCTGGTGAAGGACACGGTGCTGGCGCACATGGCGCCGGGCGCGCGTCCGGGCTGGGCGGAGCCGCGGCTGTGGATCATTCTGGCCGTGGCCGCCGGGATGATGGTGGCTGGCTTTATCTGGCCGAAACTGCCGGAGCCGGCAGGCGGCAGTCCGTTGCGCGGTGAACCTGCGCCGTTGCCGGTGGTCGAGGCGGTGCAACCGGTTCCTGAAACCGCTCCGGCCGTCGCAACGGTGGCGGACGTCAAGCCCGCAGCGGCCGATCCCGTTACCCCGCCCGTGACCGCGAATGCCGCGCCGTTGATCTGGAAGGTGCAGTCCGGCTCGGTCTTGGAGTTCGGCACCAGTTGGTCCGGTGACCCGGTGAGCGGCAGCTTCAGCCGCTGGACGGCGGATATCGCCTTCAGCCCGGACGCGCTGGCGTCGTCGTCGGTTACGGTGAAGGTGGATCTGACGTCGGTGTCATCCGGTGACGCGCAGCGCGACAGCGCCCTGCCCGGCGAGGACTGGTTCGATGCCGGTCACTTCCCGCAGGCGGTGTTCAAGGCGGTGAAGTTCCGTGAAACCGGCAAGCAGCGTTATGCCGCCCAAGGCACGCTGACCCTGCGCGGCAAGACGTCGCCGGTGACGCTGGACTTCCGGCTCAGCGAGCGCAACGGCCTGACCGTGGCCGAGGGCTCCACCACGCTGGACCGCACCGTGTTTGGTGTCGGTCAGGGTGAATATGCCGCGACCGACTCCATTCCTGCCGCCGTCAGCGTCAACTTCAAGGTGCTGGCGAAAAAGGCCTGATTTCCCCGTGATCCCAGCCTGCACGTTCCCGGATCACGGTTTTGTCCGCCCGGCGCTTGACCGCTCCAAGGAAGGCGCTCCCGTAGCTGAACACGGTCCGGCCAATCTCGCCGCGCACGATGCCGTGCTTGTCGCAGGCCACTTCCTCATAACGCTTCATCGCCGAGCCCAGTCGCCGGTGGATTTCCCGGCCGCCGCGCACATCCACTTTCGGGTCGGCGTCGGCGTGCATCACCAGCGCGGGAATACGGATGCCGGGCAGCCCCCGCCGCACCTCACGCATCAGCCGCCGTATCTGCACGATGCTGTGCACCGGGCAGCGTCCGTAATTGATGTGCGGGTTGTCGGCGTCGTTATGCACGAACTCCAGCCGCCAGGCGTCCACGCCCAGCCGCTGCAGCAGGCGGTTCCAGACCGCGACGGGTTCGGCAACCGAGGCCTTCCAGGACTTGAAGCGCAGCGGCGCGCTGATGCTGATCACGGCGGCATAGGCGTCCGGCTGCCGGATCACGCTGACCAGCGCCAGCGCGCCGCCGGTGGAAAAGCCGGCGATGACCAGACTACGGCAGCCCGCGCTGTGCAAAATCTGCCGTCCGCGTTCCACCGAATCCAGCCATTCTTCCGCCGCGCGCGCGGCCAGGTCGTCCGCCGAGCTGCCGTGTCCGGCCAGACGCGGGGCATAGACGGTATAGCCTTGCCGCTGCAGCTCTTCCGCCCATTCACGCACTTCTTCCGGCGCAGCCATCAGGCCATGCACCAGCAGCACGCCCCAGCCGTTGTCGCCGTTCAGGAAATAGGGCTCGCCGATGAGGGCCGCCTTGGTTTCTCCGGCCCGGAAATGCTGCTCCCGTTCGTGGCGGAAGCGGGTGTTTTCCGCCGTCAGCAGTTCCGCCAGCCGCGCGGGATCGGCGGGTATCATGACGCCCCCGGCAGCATCGCCAGCGCGTTGTAGATCATGGCGTAATGGCAGCCCGCGCCAATCAGCACCATCACGTGGAACAGCTCGTGGAAGCTGAAGACGCCGGGCAATATCAGCGGTTTCTTCAGGGCGTAGAACAGCGCGCCCAGTGTGAAGGCCGCGCCGCCCAGGAACAGCAGCTGTTGTTGCACCGGCGTCATGGCGTGCAGCATCGCGTGCAGCGGCAACACCACCAGCCAGCCCATCGTCAGGTAGATCAGCGCGAACAGCACGCGCGGCGCGCGCGGAAAGAAGATCTGGGTCAGTACCCCGAAGCCCACCAGCCCCCACTGCACCGCAATCATCGGTACGCGCCATGACTCAGGCAGGAACAGGTAGCAGACCGGCGTGTACGAACCGGCAATCATCACAAAGATGGCGAAACGGTCCATGCGCCGCCAGAATGAGACCTCGTTTTCCTGCTGCTTGAAGGCGTGGTACAGCGAACTGGCCAGGAACAGGAAGACGGTGGAAAGGCCGTAGACCAGCGCCGGGATCAGCAATGAGTGCGAGTCGGCGGCGCGCATCACCAGAAACAGCGTGCCGACGGCCGCCGCCGCCATGCCCGACAGATGGGAGTAAAAATTGAAGGTTTCCTGGGGTCGCATGAAGAAGTCGCCTCGCCGGATGACAGATCGGGCAAGGCGGTATTGGGCGACAGAAACAGGACAGGTGTCCTTGATGAAGGTCAGGTTTGACGGCGCTTCATTCCGCCGCGTCGGCTTCCGCCAGCAGGCGCTCGCATTCATCGAGCAGGGCACGGGCGTGGTCGGAGTGGTAACGCGGGTCCAGCGCTTCCATCATTTCGTGGGCGGTGTACAGCCCGGCCTCGCGGGACAGCGAGGCGGCCAGATGGCGGGCGAATTCGTCGCTGAGGCGCGCCAGCAGGCGGCCGTCTTCCGGCGGCAGGCGTATCTTCGCGCGTGACAGCCATGACGCGGCCAGGCTGGCGCCCTGGCGGTCGTTCATCCAGACGCCGTGGTCATAAAAGGCCGACAGCCGTTCGGCGACCAGCGCGAACAGCACTGCCTGGCGGGTGGCGAAATCGAGAACCGGAGGTGCCTTTTCAGTGGTCATCAGGGCAATCCGCGCGGGCCGGGCTTAGCGCAACCAGCCCAGGCAAGCCTGGACCAGCAGCGTATTGGCGAAGTCGATGAAGAAGGCGCCTACCAGCGGCACGGCGATGAAGGCCTGTGGCGCGGGACCGTAGCGCCGGGTCAGCGCGTCCATGTTGGCCATGGCGTTGGCGGTGGTGCCCATCATGAAGCCGCAGTAGCCGCCGCTCATTACCGCGCTTTCATAGTTGCGGCCGGTCAGCGGGTAGACCAGCGCCACGCACATTACCGCCACCAGGGCCGCCTGCGCCAGCAGGATCACCAGCAGCGGCAACGCCACCGCCGCCAGCTTCCACAGTTCCAGCGACATCAGCGACAGCACCAGGAAATAGCTGAGGGCAATGCCGCCCAGCGCTTCCACCGCTGGTTCCGACAGCCTCAGCCAGCGCAGTCGGTCGTCCAGGTTGCGGATGATGGCGGCGGCCAGCATCGCGCCGATGTAGGCGGGCAGGGTCAGGCCCAGAGCCTGCAGCCCGGCGCTTATTCCGCCGCCCAGCCACATCGCCAGCCAGATCACTCCCAGCGCCTTCAGCAGGTCTTCGGCGGTCAGGGCGCGGTAGTCCAGCGCCTGCTGCACGGTATTTTTCAGCAGACCTGCCGCGGCTTCGGCCAGTCCCGGGGTGCGGGCGTGCAGATGCCGCACCAGCCAGGTGCCCACCGGCGTGCCGATCAGCCCGCCCAGGATGATGCCGCCCATCGCCACGGCCACCGCAATGGCTTCGGCCCCGGCAATACCCGCCTGTTCGAACTGCGGCGAGAAGGCGAGGCCGGTCGCCGGGCCGCCGGTCAGCGTCACCGAGCCGGCCAGCACGCCCAGCAGCGGCTTTTCACCCAGCAGCGCGGCCAGCCCCGCGCCGACTACGTTCTGCAGTACCGCGCCCGCCACGGCGATGCCCAGGAATATCAGCACCAGTCGTCCGCCCTGTTGCAGCAGTTTCAGGCTGGCGCCCAGGCCGATGCTGGTGAAGAAGGCGATCATCAACGGCGTCTTGGCGGAAAGGTCGAAGGCCGGGGCTGTGACACCCGCCTGCCGTCCCGCCAGCACCAGCAAGGACACCGCCAACCCGCCCAACACCGGGCCGGGCAGGTTATAGCGGCGGCAGAACGGAATGCGCTGCTGCATCTGTTCACCCAGCCACAACACCAGAGTGGCGAGGGCGAAGGTGGCGGTCAGGCTGAGCGGTGACATGACGGCTCCGGCAGGATGGGGGCGGGAATGGAAACAAAAACTCCCGCGCGGGGCGGGAGTTTCCGGACAGCAGAAGCGGCTCAGGGGGCCACGGGCTTTCCGGAACGCTCGATGGCGTCCAGGTTGGCCTGGGCGTTCTTGTCGCCCTGTTCCGCCGACAGGTGCAGCAAGCGCATGCCTTCCGCCGTGTTTTGCGGCACGCCGCGCCCGGCCAGGTACATCAGGCCCAGATTCAACTGCGCATTGGCCTTGCCTTGGTCGGCGGACAGCTTGAACCAGCGCGCGGCTTCAGTCTGGTTCTTGCTGATGCCATAGCCGTTAGCGTACATCATGCCCAGGTTGAACTGGCCGCTGGGGTCGCCCAGCTGCGCGGACTTGTGGAACCATTTCAGCGCTTCAACATGGTCTTTCGGCACATTGTTGATGCCCTTGAAGTAGTACCAGCCCATGATGTTCTGCGCTTGCGCCAGCGGATTGCCCAGCGGGCGGGCGGGAGCCGGTGCAGCGGCTTCAGCGGGCTTTTCAGCCGGTTTTTCGGCAACCGGGGTTTCTGCAGCTGCGGGCGCTTCGGCAGCGGCTGTCTCGGCCGGAGCGGCTTCAGCGACGGCAGCCGCCGTTTCCGCAGGCGGTTCGGCCGCGGTTTCCGTGGCGGCGGGCGCGGGGGCAGGCTTGGCGGCCTTGGCCGGTTTCGGACGGGCGACGCGAGCAGCCGGAGCATGGGTTTGCAGCAGGTCGTCGAGGGCGGCGGAGTCGGCGGGCATGGCGGCCGGGGCTTCCGGCTCCAGCGCAGGGACGGCTTCCGGCAGACCGGGTTCTTCCTCGGCTACCGCCGCCTCGGGAGCTTCGCTGACAGCCGGAGCCGGGGGCAGGCCGGTCTCGTGGTTGCCGCGCGGCACGCTGAAATAGAAGAAGGCCAGCAGCAGCAGCAGCACCACCACGATGACGACGCGGTTGTCCAGTTCCAGATGGCTGCGTGCGGCAGCAGTGCCGTCGGCGGCCATCGCCACGGGTTCATCCCCGGCATGCGCGGTTCGCGCGGCCAACGGCAGTTCGTCAAGTGACTCCACCGCACGGGAGACGGCGGCTGCCGGGGCAGGTTGGAGGTCACGCTCATCGGCCGGGGCTTCAGCGAGGGGTTCAGGTTCGGGAATGCCAACCGCAGCCGCAAAAGGCTCGGGTTCCGGTACAGGCTCGGGTTCCGGCGCAACGGTCTCCACTGCAGGCATCGGCTCCGGCTCTGCCACCGCCACCAGGGTTTCGGCCACGGCTTCCGGGACAGCGGTTTCCACCGCAGCCGCAAGCACGACCGGCATTTCTTCAGTGCGCACGGTTTCGACATTAGCCTCCGCCGCGACGACAGGGGTCGAAGACTCGCCGGCATCGGTCGCGGCATCCGGTTCGGCAACCGCCGCTTCCACGGGGAGGGTTGCGGCGGCAGCCGCCGCCACGACGGCGACCGGGGCGGCCGCAACATCCGCCGCCGACTCTGCTTCCTCGTCGTCGATTACCGGAGTCCGGGGCTTGGGCGTCATGTAACGGTCATAGCCGATCTTCATGGCGCTCAGTCCGACACCCAGAAGGATGGTGAGCAGGATCGACGGAATGACGTCCAGGCCCATGCTGTCGCCATGCTCGTAAAGCACGGAGCAAATCTGCGCGGTCAGCAGCAGGGAGATGATCACCACGGCATTCACGGAGATGTATTCATCGTCGCGCAGCGGGATCACTCCGGGATCCGCCACCCCGGATCCGCCGCCGGGGAGCGTATCGTTGCCCTGTACGAATTTGAGCAGGTTGTCTCGGGGTACCAGCAGCATGGCGACCCCGATCAGGGCGCCGGCGATACCCGCCACCAGCAGCAGCGACGGCAGGATGTCCAGGTTCATCTTGTCGCCGTCCTGATAAATGAAGTGCAGGCCCTGGAACAGCACCAGCAGGAACACCACCATCCACTTGTTGATTTCCAGATACGACGTGGGACCGCCTGCGGGTACGGGTTCGGGGGCAGCGTGTTCGCCGCCCGATTCGGTGCTGGCCGTGACAAGCAGCGGATCGGCGGGCAGGCCGCCGTGCGGCTCTTCAGCAGGTTCATGGGGGGTTGCCACGGGCATTACTTCCTCTTCAGGGGCTTCGGGATCCAGAATCTGGGTCGGGTCCAGCAGCAGCATGTCATGGTCATTGTTGTCGGCATGCGGATCCAGGGTCAGCATGTTGTCAATCCGCTTGATGTAGACATCATGCGGCAGGGCGGAACCGTAACGCTCGGCCAGGGTGGAGGGGATGCCCTCGTCGAAACCCAGCAATTCGTGAATCAGGTTGTAGATGGTCATTTCCATCTGCGACTGCATGTTGCCCGGATAGATCAGTCCGCGCTGGAAGATGTCCTCCAGCAGGTGCCCCAGGGCGTAAAGATCAACACTGTAGTCGATTTCCTGGATGGCTTCGGCGCGTTGCAGCCCGGCATCGGTTTCCAGCGCCTGCCGCAGCTGGGCGGAATGCCCGGAGGGGGCGGCCAGCGGCGTCACCGGCAGCGGCCGGTACAGGCGCAGCGTGCTGCTGATGGCGAACATGAAGTCGATCAGGCAGATATTCGCATAATCCGGTCGGATGCCGCCGTCGAAGCGGAAGGGGAAGGGCTCGTAGGGCAGGCAGATGTTGCCGCTGTCGATGTTGGCGTGCACCACGCCTTCGCGGTGTATCGATTTAAGCGCGGTCAGCAGGCCGCGCGTCAAGCGCAGGAACGCGCCGACATGGGCGAAGGGGTGCTCCAGGGAGCTTCCGCTGGCGATATGCTGCGGTTTCAGTTTCAGCCAGGTATCCAGCGTCAGTCCTGCGTCGCGGGTGCGGACGGTATGGAAGGCGCTGTCGCCATTCTCGTCATCCTTGCGCAGGTGCACCACTTGCGGCAATTTCTTCAGCAGGAGCAGCAGGTTCTTTTCCCGCGCCACCCAGTATTCGTTCTGCAACTGCCCCGGCTCGACACTCTTGACCCATGTGCAGGCCGCGCCGTCATCCGCGGACGGCATTTTTTCCACATGGACAAAGTGACGGTCGCTCGGGGCGGTCTTTCCCAGAACCACGTGGTTATTGGCGAACAGGTCAGCGACTGTCTTCATCGGAATGCATCCTTGAAAGCGGTTGTTTTACTAATAATTCATGGGCCTAACCCGGCGACATTTTAACCGAAATCCCGAATCTGTCCCTCGGGTTGTCGGACTGTTCTACTTTTCGCGCGCATGAGGGGCTGCCGGACACAAGTCTATCAAATAATTAACACTCGTGAATCAACTGTGAGACGCCATCGGTCAGACAATCATGAAAGCCGCGCGGGGCGGCAGTATGCGGGATGATGCGGGGAATAAAAAACGGCCCCGGGGGTCGGGGCCGGGGAAAGCTCAGATCAGGAAGGGGAACATCATCAGGTCTTCGCCGGCGGGTTCGGCGGGCGTGTCATTGGCGGCGATCGCCATCTCGGGCGGCATCTCACCGGATTGGTCCATGTGCTGCAGCATGGCGATGACATGTTTGGGCCGCAGCGGCTTGGGCAGCATGAAGCCCGCGCCGTCGCAACCCGCTCCGTGCCGTGAGCAGGCAATCACGTGCTTGCCGTGCAGATAGCCGCGCGCCGCGTCCCGCACCGCCAGCAGGTTGTCGCAATCCACCAGCACCAGGTCGGCGGAGGTGCCGTCAGCATAGCTCCAGATCGAGTTGTCGAGATCGCCGAAGGCCAGCAGCACCGACTTGACCAGTATCTGGTCGCGGTCGTTGAAGCCGTGGCAATGCAGTGTTGCTTGGGTTTTCATGGTTCTCCCCCCGTAAGGGCCGTCACTGGCGGGTAAATAAGTTCCGCTTGGGGCCAGTATGGGCTTTTGCCGGGGGCGGGCAAGCCGGGTTTAGCCAAGCGTTTCACGAAACCCGCGACTATTTTCCGGATTTGTGAACGGCGGTACATTTTGCCTGGAAACCTTGCGGGGCAAGGTTTTGAACGCCGTCACACATTCGGGGCGGCCGAAACTCAGTTCAGCAGGGGATAGGCATCGCCGCCGCCCGCCCGGACCCCGGAGGCATTATCCAGCGAGGTGAGCAAGGTCACGAGGTCGCGGGGCCGCAGCGGCTTGCGCAACAGCGCGCGCGCGCCCGGGCAACGATACTGGCGCGAGGAGCAGGCCACCAGGAAGCGCACGTTCAGCGTGCCCTCAGCCACTTCCTGCACGGCTTGCGGGTTGTCGCAGTCAATCAGCACGATATCGGCGGAGTCATGGTCGCTGTAGCGCCATTGGGTATTCGGCAGTTCGCCAAAGGTTTGCAGCAGGGACTTGATGATGGTGCGTTCGTGGTCGCTGAAGCCGTAACAGTGCAGGGTGGCTTGGGTTTTCATGTTCTGTTCCCTCAGAAATGAAGAAGGCGCGGAATACGTCGCGCAGTGCTGTCCTTGAAGAATTATGGTTCGATCGGGCCAAACCGCAAGGGCCTCGGCCGCTTTTTTCGGTCTACCGCGCTCAGTTGGTGATACGCAGGCCGTCAGCGGTGCAGGACAGGGTTTCCACCCGCGTCTGCTCGTTCCAGCTTTCCAGGTGCACGTCGAATTTCCACAGCCGGTGCAGGTGCCGCACCACCTCGGCGGCGCTGTCGGCCAGCGGCCGGTTCTGGTGGCGCTGGTGGCGCAGCGTCAGCGCGCGGTCGCCGCGAAGGTTGACGTTCCAAACCTGGATGTTCGGCTCGTTCATGCTCAGGTTGTACTGGTTCGACAGCGCCTGCCGCAGCCGTCGGAAACCGCTGTCATCGTGGATTGCGCCGATTTCCAGATGGTCGCGATGTTCGTCATCCACCACGTCGAACAGATGGAAGTCGCGCATCACCTTCGGACTGAGGAACTGTTGCACGAAACTTTCGTCCTTGAAGTTCTGCATGGCGAATTTCACGGTTTTCAGCCAATCGCCGCCCGCGAAGTCCGGGAACCACAGTCGGTCCTCCTCTGTCGGCTGCTCGCAGATGCGCTTGATGTCCTGGAACATGGCGAAGCCCAGCGCATAGGGATTGATGCCCCGGTAATAGGGCGCGTCAAAGGGCGGTTGGAACACAACGGCGGTATGCGATTGCAGGAACTCCAGCATGAAGCCGTCGGTGACCAGTCCCTTGTCATAGAGCCGGTTCAGCAGGGTGTAGTGCCAGAAGGTTGCCCAGCCCTCGTTCATCACCTGCGTCTGTCGTTGCGGGTAAAAGTACTGCGCCACCTTGCGGACGATGCGCACGATCTCGCGCTGCCACGGCTCCAGCAGAGGCGCGTTCTTCTCGAAAAAATAGAGCAGGTTTTCCTGCGGTTCCGCCGGAAAGCGCTCGCGTTCGTGGGTGGGGTGCTTGTGCTTTTGCGGAATGGTGCGCCACAGGTCGTTGACCTGCGCCTGCAGGGCCTGCTCGCGTTCTTCCTGACGCAGTCGTTCCTCGTCCGCTGAAATGGGGTAGGGACGCTTGTAGCGGTCAACGCCGTAATTCATCAGCGCGTGGCAGGAATCCAGCAGCAGTTCCACCTCGCGCACGCCGTGGCGTTCCTCGCACTTGCGGATGTAGTTCCGCGCGAAGACCAGGTAGTCAATGATGCTGCCCGCATCCGTCCAGGTGCGGAACAGGTAATTGCCCTTGAAGAAGGAGTTGTGGCCATAGCAGGCATGCGCGATCACCAGCGCCTGCATGGTCATGGTGTTCTCTTCCATCAGGTAGGCGATACAGGGATCGGAGTTGATGACGATTTCGTAGGCCAGGCCCATCTGTCCGCGCTGGTAGGCGTTCTCGGTGTTGACGAAATGCTTGCCGAAGGACCAGTGGTGGTAGCCGATCGGCATGCCCACGGACGAGTAGGCGTCCATCATCTGCTCAGCGGTGATCACCTCAATCTGGTTGGGATAGGTATCCAGCCCGAACTCGCCGTGGGCGATGGCCTTGATGGCGGCATCGTACTCGGCGATCAGCGGGAAGGACCATTCCGAACCCGTGGAGATGGGCTTGCTCATGCGGGTTTCCTCGCAAACAGTTCCCGGAACACCGGATAGATGTCGCTCGGCTCGATGATCTGCTGCATGGCGAAAGCCTGCGGGAAGGCGGCTT
>DASUIL010000184.1:0-3314 GCA_036273075.1 Fluviicoccus sp.
CCCGCCAGCCGCGCCTCACGGTCAGTGCCAACCTTGTCCAGCCCGGCCTGCACTTCCAGCCGTCGCGCCTCGGCGGCGGTGACAGCCTTCACGCAACGCGCCCGTTCGGTCTCGCGTTCCGGCAAGGCTTGCCGTTGCTGCTGCAGGCTCCGGTTCAGTTCGGCCAGGCCGCGCTCGGCCTCCGCCAGCTGCCGCCACTCCATTTCCAGCACAGGCAGGCGGCGTTCCAGCTCGGCATCGGCGGCGCGGTCGGCCAGCCAAGTATTCAGACTGGTCTGTTCCTCCGCCGCCACGATCAGATCGGTGCGAATGCGGGTCAGTGCATCCTGATGTTTCCCCTGTTCACTTTGCAGACGGTTCAGTTCTTCCTGCGCCGCATCAAGATTCTGCCGCGCGCCCCGCTGCTGCACATCCAGCGCCCGCACGGTCTTCAACACCGGCTGCAACGCCGTCAGTTGCTGCTGCGCCGCTTCACGCGCCTGCTCCGCCGCCGCCAACTGCGCCGCCATCGCCGAGACCCGTTCTTCCCGCTCCGGCAATTCCTGCCGCCAGCGCTGCTGCTGTTGCCGGTCGCGCTCCTGTTCCCGGCGCAGCCCCTCCAGCACGGCATGGTCGGCCGTCAGTTCCAGCGCCTTTTGCGCCAGCGCCAGTCGCTCCTGTTCCGGGGTGAAGGCTTCCACTTCCACCGCCAGCGCCGTCTGCTGCTGGCGGGTTTCATCCAGGGTGCGTTCCAGCGTCGCCAGCGTCTCCCGCCATGCCAGCGCCTCGCGCAGGGTCCGGGTTTCCGCCGCCAGTCCCTCCGCCTGTTGGCGTTGCGCGGCCAGCGTCGTTTCCAGCGCCGCCAGTTCGTCATCGCCCAGCAGGGTCAGGCCGGACAGTTCCGCCTGCAACAACCCCAGCTGCTGCTTTTCCTCGGCATGACGCTGGTAGGTCAGGCGGGAAATCTCACTGTAGATCGCCGTGCCGGTAATCTGCTCCAGGATCGGCGCGCGCTCCCCGGCCCCGGACTGCAAAAAGGCGGCAAACCCGCCCTGCGCCAGCAGCATGGCGCGGGTGAACTGCTCAAACCCCATGCCGGTGCGCGCCGTCACCAGATCCGGCACCTCGCTCACTTTTGAAGACAGGATTTCGCCGCTGTCGGCATCGCTGATTTCATGCTTCGCCGCCTGCAACTCGCCATTGACCTTGCCGCGCGCGCGGTGCTGGCTCCACTGGCAGCGGTAGCGACCGTTGCCGGTTTCGAACACCACCTCGGCCAAACAGTCGGCGGTGCGGCGGGAAAGGATGTCGTTGCCGCTCTTGGTGATCTTGCCCAGACGCGGCGTCTGCGCGTACAGCGCCAGGCAGATGGCGTCGAGGATGGTGCTCTTGCCCGCGCCGGTGGGGCCGGTAATGGCGAAAATGCCGTCCGACACATAGGCCGGATGCGTCAGGTCGATGCACCACTCCCCGGCCAGGGAATTCAGGTTCTTGAAGCGGATGGTCAGGATGCGCATGCCGGTTTTCCCCTATTCCGCCTGAAGATCGGCTTCCTGCAAGGCTTGCAGTATCTCGCCAAAGCTTTGTGTCAGTTCGCCGCGCTGCTCCGGCGGCACCTGCCCCGCGTCCAGGCAGCGCGCGAACACCTCGTCCGGCGACAGGTCGTCCAGTGTCTCGTCCTGCGCCTGCCGGTTCAGCACCTGCAAGGCCTTGCGGGCATCGCGCGCCTTCAGCACTTCCAGCGTCGATCCCGCAATCAGGCCATCCAGCCGCTCGCGCAGGTCGTCGATCACCTCGTGGCCGGTGTGTGTGACTTCCAGCCACACCGCCTCGCCTTCCGCCTTCAGGGCCGTCAGCCGCGCCTCAATCTGCGGCCAGTCGCCCGTCACCCGTTCCAGCCTTTGGAACACCGGCACCGGCAGCAGGCGCACCGTCTTCTCCGGCACGAATTCCACCACGCACACTTGTTTCACCTGCCCCGCCTCGCCAAAACCCATCGCCAGCGGCGAGCCGCTGTAGCGCACGAATTCCCGTCCGCCCACCGCCTGCGGCACATGCAAATGCCCCAGCGCCACATAATCCAGCGCCTCGGGGAAAATGCCCGCCGTGACATGCGCCAGCGAACCCACGTACAACTCGCGCACGCCGTCGCCGTCCACCGTCTGACCGCCCGCTGTGAACAGGTGGCCCATGCCCACCACCGGCACGGGCTGAGGCAACGCAGAATTCAACTGCAGCGCCGCTTCCACCACCGCCGCGTAATGGCGCTGGATGCCTTCCGCCAGCTTGCGCTCCTTGTCTTCCGGGCTTTCCCCGGCCTCGGCGCGGCGCAGGTCGCGGTCGCGCAGGTAGGGCACGGCGCAGACCAGCATTTCCACCCCGCCTTCGGCGTCGCGCAGGGCAATCACCTCGTCCGCCGGGCTGTCGGTGGCCGCGCCCACCACATGCACATCCAGCATTTTCAGCAGTTCGGCGGGAGCATCCAGGAAGGTGGGGGAATCGTGGTTGCCGCCGATCACGACGACATGGCGGCAGCCGGTTTCCGCCACGCGGCGCAGGAAACGGTAGTACAGCGTCTGGGCGGCATTGGAAGGCGTGGTGGTGTCGAAGATGTCCCCGGCCACCAGCAGCACATCGATGCCTTCGGCGCGCAGGATGTCCAGCAGCCAGTCAAGGAAAGCCGCGAATTCGGCGTAGCGCTTGCGGCCATAGAGCAGGCGGCCGAGGTGCCAGTCGGAGGTGTGCAGCAGCCGCAATGTCTTCGTCATCATTGTTCTTGTTCCCGTGATTCATTCCGGCGGCTTCAGATACCCCAGCGTCCACCCGATCCAGCTGCCCACCAACGCCCCCTCGGCGCTGACAAAACTGCCCGCCACCACGCCCAGCAGGCTTCCCGCCACGGCGTTTTCAATACGCGCCCACAAGCGGCCGCCGCGCGACAGCGGCGCCCGCACCTTGCCATGCTTCGCCCGGGCGCTGCGCGTGCTCTTGCTGCCCTTGGCCCGGTTGCAGCCGATGCAGGCCGGATACAGGTTGGTCAGATGGTCGCTGCCGCCCTTGGCGCGCGGGATGGAATGCTCCACTTCCCACGCGCCGCGCAGGTCCAGCCGCCCGTAATTCGCCCACACCACCTTCTTGTGGCAGATGTGGCAGCGCCCGGACGTGCGCTCATAAATCCGGCGCAGCCGCTTTTCCTGATAAGCCATGAATTATTAAAGGATTTTCGGTTATTTCAACCGTCCAGCCTAGCGGGGCCTTACCGAAAATGCAGCCGGGGGAAACCGACAATACGACACAGGCTGTCGTTTATAAACGGGCCTGTCGCCTTTTCAGGC
>DASUIL010000185.1:0-4016 GCA_036273075.1 Fluviicoccus sp.
TTCGTTGCAGTTCATGTTGCTTTGCGTGCCGGAGCCGGTCTGCCACACGACCAGGGGGAACTGGTCGTCCCACTGTCCGGCCATGACTTCGTCGGCCGCGGGCAGGATCAGGGCCAGCAGCGCCGGATCCAGTTGCCCCAGTTCGCCATTGACCAGCGCGGCGGCCTTCTTGACCAGCGCCAGCGCCCGGATCAGCGGCCGCGGCAGGCGTTCATCGCCAATCCTGAAATTCTGCAGGCTGCGCTGGGTCTGCGCGCCCCAATAGACGCCGTCATCGACACGGATGTCGCCCATCGAGTCGTGTTCAATGCGACCGTTCATGATGCTGCTCCTTTACCTACAGCATAGCCGGTGCAGGGTGTTGCCGCCTGCCTGGATGGCTTCAGGGCAACACGTAATCCACCGGCTGCACGGCGGGCGGCAATTCCATGTCGCCCAGCATTTCCCGCAAGGTCGTCTCTATCATCACACACATGGCCTCCAGCGGCAGGTCATTGGCGCTGGTGCCGAAAGGTTCTTCCAGTTCATCGCTCAAGGCTTCCAGCGCAAAGAAGGTATAGGCGATGAAGGCCACCATCAGCGGCGTGGTCCAGCCGATGGCGTCGACCAGCCCGAAGGGCAGCAGGAAGCAGTACAGGTAGGTGGTGCGGTGCATGATCACCGAATAAGGGTAGGGCAGCGGCGTGCTGTTCAGCCGCTCGCAGCCGCAAATGGCGTCGGTCAGCCGCGCCAGCGGTGGTTCCATTTCCGTGGCGGGCAGGGCATCCAGTTGACCGTGTTGCCGCCAGCCCTGCAGCTGGCGCGCCACCTTCAGCACCAGCAGGTTCGGGGCGAAGCGCGCCGCCCGCACCTCGTCAAACACCTCCGGCGGCAGCAGCCGTTGCAGATCGGGCGCGGCGTCGCTGCGGCGCAACTGGTGGCGCAGCGCGTAGGCCACGGCGGCCAGCGTCAGCACCGCCTGCCGCTGCTCTTGCGCGTCGACGGCATGCGGCAGGGTCAGAATCTGCCTTACCAGCGTCCGGCTTTCCCCCAGCACCACGCCCCACAGTTTGCGGCCTTCCCAATAGCGGTCATAGCTGGCGCTGTTGCGGAAGCCGAGGAAGACCGCCAGTGCGATGCCGATCAGGGTGAAGGGCACGAAGGTGAGCGGCACTTTCAGGTGATAGAGCTGGCCGTGCAGCGCCGTGACCAGGCAGGCAATGCCGGTGACGGCGGCCAGTTGCGGCAGGATGCGCGGCAGCACGGAGCCGCGCCAGATGAACAGCATGCGCAGCCAGTGCTCGCGGGGACGGACAATCATGGCGGTAGGGGGCGATTCGCAAGGGATGTGCTGCTTTTTACCGTGATCCGGACCAAGTTGCCAGCCGGGCGGGGTTGATGCCCCTCTTCAAACCGTGCGGCGTTCGTCGGCCCGTGCCTTGGCGGCCGGGAATACCCCGATATAATGCACAGTTGTATATGCCCTGCGCCCATAATGACAACAACACCGGAGGTTGTGCATGGCCCCTTTCTCCCTGCCTTTGCTGCGCGGCGGCCTGCTGCGTCGTGACGCCCTGCTGGCTCAACTCGACCGCAGCCTGGAGCTGCCGCTGACGCTGCTGGTCGCCCCCGCCGGTTATGGCAAGTCGGTGCTGCTGCGCCAGTGGCTGGAGCGTCAGGCGACCGTCCCGAGTGTCAGCCTGTCGCTGGCCAGGGGCGATGCGGGCCTGCCCGGCCTGTTCCGCCAACTGCACCTTGCGCTGCACGGCCGCGATGCCGATCTGCCCGGCATCGCCAGCCCCGACGCCTGGCTGGCGGTGCTGGAAGGGCTGCGGCAGCCGCTGCTGGTCGTGCTCGACGATTACCCGCAGGCGGACTCCCCGGCCCTGCAATTCTTTCTCGCCAACCTGCTCAACCAGCTTCCCGACGCCGTGCACCTGATCATCGCCGCCCGGCGCATGCCCGCTTTGCCGGTCAGCCGTTTGCGCGTGGCCGACCGGCTGCTGCTGCTCGGGGAGGATCAGCTGCGTCTGCCCGAAGCAGAGCTGCCCGCGTTCTGCGCGGCCTTGGGCGTCCCGTCGCCGCTGCCGGACCGTTCGGCGGAGCTGATGCGCTGGACGGAAGGCTGGCCGGTCGGGCTGAAGCTGGCGTTGCTGTCGCCGGACATGCCGGGCCGTTCCGTGCCGGAAACCCTGCAGGACAGCCGTTCCGGCCTGGCGGCCTATTTCACGGATACCGTGCTGGACGCGGTGACGCCGCCGGAGCGGGATTTATTGATGGCGACCGCCGTGCCGGAGCATTTCGACGAACCGCTGGCGGCTTGCCTGATGGGGGGGGAGGCCGTGGAGCGGCTGCCGGCGCTGCTGGACAGCGGCTGGTTTGTGCAGGCCGCGGGCGACCTGCCGGGTCGCTACCGCTATCACCCCCTGTTCCGGCATTTCCTGCGGGAGGAGTTACGCCGCGAGTCGCCGGAGCGTCTGGCCGCGCTGCACATGGCTGCCGCCGAACGGTTGCTGGCGGTCGGTGAGGCGGAGGCGGCCTTGCATCATGCTCGCGAAGCGGGCGGCGGCGCGGCGCATGCTCCGGCCTTGCGGCGGATGGCGGCGCAATGGCTGCGGCAGGGCCGCCTGCAGGCTGTGACGAATCTCCTCGACAGCGTGGCTCCGGCCGCCCTGCATGACGATCCGGCCTTGTTCATTCCCCGGCTGGCCGCGCTGATCTTCACCCGCCGTTTCGAGCAGGCCCGCTGCGAGCTGGACGACATTGTCCGCCGTCATCAGGGCCGGGTCTGGCCGGAGCCGGTTCCCGCCCAGCTGCGGGCGGCGGAAAAGCTGCTGGCCCTGTTCCAGGATGACGAGGGCCTGTGGTCCGATGCCGAACTGTTCGGCGAGCCGGACGGTCCGCACGGTGATCTGCGCGATGCGATCGGGGTGCTGACCGCGCGCCATCATCTGCTGGCCGGGCATGCCGTGCGCGCGCTGGCGCTGGCCAAGGAAGCGCGGGTGCTGATGCGCCGTCAGGGCAATGAATATCTGGAGGGCTACGCGGAGTCGCTGGTGATCATGGCCGAGCGCGAGCAGGGCAATATCCTCGCCGCGCATGGCCTGATCGAGCGCTTCTTCGAGCGTCATGCCCACCAGCCCGATTCGCCGTGCGGGGTGATGGCGGGAACCAGCCGCGTGGTCAGTCTCTACGAGCAGAACCGTCTGGACGAGGCCCGGTTGCTGTGCGAGGCGTTGCTGCCCCGGGTCAGCACGGCGTGTTCCACCTTCATGGTCTTTCATGTCCACCTGACGGCGGCGCGCCTGCATGCGCGGGCCGGGGAAACCGGGGCGGGCCGCCGCCTGTTGCGGCAACTGCGCTATCTGCTGCTGCAGGGCAAATACGGCCGGATGCTGAACCAGTTGCTGGCGGAAGAACTGGCGTTCGCCCTGCACGGCGACAACAAGGCGGCCTTGCGCGGCATCGCGCTGGACTACGGCTTGCAGGCCGCCCTGGATGCCGGTGAATGGCGCGCGGCGAGAACGGGTTACCACGAGCGGTGGGTATTCGGCGGCATTGCCGCTGCACACTTCCTGCGCGGCGAGGACCGTCTGGACGAGGCGCTGGCGGTGCTCGGGGTGGTGGCGGAGTCGTTGCAGCCCGGAGAAATGAAGGCGCGGCAGATTACCGTCGAGACCAACCGGCTGGTGATCCTGTCGTTGCTGGGGCGGAACGCGGAAGCCCTGCGCGGCGTCGCCGAACTGTACGAGCGCGTGCACCTGCAATGCGTCATCCGCACGGTGCTGGACGATGCACCGGGCTTTGCCCGCCTGCGGTGGCTGGCGCACCGCGAACGCCATATCCGCCTGCCGGACTTCTATCTGCAACTGTATGCCGACCTGTTTGACAGCTTCATCCGCGAACAGCCGGACATTCCGGGGCCGGAGCCGCTGACGGGGAAGGAGCGGGAAGTGCTGATGCTGGTGCGGCGGGGCTTGTCGAACAAGGACATGAGCCGGGAAATGGGGGTGTCCCTGTCCACGGTCAAATGGCAT
>DASUIL010000186.1:0-8470 GCA_036273075.1 Fluviicoccus sp.
GGCTCGGCCGTCCGCATCGCCGCGAACAGCGCGGGCGGCACCCGCAGGTTGCCCACCGTCTTGCTTTCCGCTTCCACAAATACCGGCCGTGACATGTCGAAATCCGCCAGCCGCGCCGCCAGCGCGCTTTCGAAGGCCTTCTGCGACGGCTGGCTTTCTCCCGGCAGCACGCCCAGCACCGAGCCCTTGTGCCGCGCCAGTCCTTCCAGATCCAGCACCTGACCGCCTTGCGCGGACAAGGCGTGCAGCAGCGCTGTCTTGCCGCTACCGGTGGGGCCGTTCAACACCCGGTAGCGGAACCGGCCCGGCTCGGTTTCCAGCCGTTGCAGCACCTCGCGCCGGTAACCCTTGTAACCGCCTTCCAGCTGCCGCGCCGCCCAACCCACCTGCTGCAGTACCAGCGTCATGGCCCCGCTGCGCTGGCCGCCGCGCCAGCAATAGACCAGCGGCCTCCATGATTTCGGCCGGTCATGGAATTTTTCCTCCAGATGCCGGGCGATGTTGCGCGCCACCAGCGCCCCGCCCACCTTGCGGGCTTCGAACGGGGACACCTGCTTGTAGATCGTGCCCACCCTTACCCGCTCGGCGTCATCCAGCACCGGGCAGTTGATGGCGCCGGGAAGATGGTCCTCGGCAAACTCGGCAGGCGAACGCACATCGATCACCTCGTCAAATTCGAGGCGCTGTGCTAGCGTCGCGGCAAACGGTATTCCGGGAGCACTCACGTGGATTCTCAGGCGCAGGAAACAATCAAGTTAACCCGATTCTCGCACGGGGGCGGCTGCGGCTGCAAAATCGCGCCAAAACTGTTGTCGGAACTGCTGGCGACCTCCGGCGTCAACGGACTGTTCCCCAACCTGATGGTGGGCGTGGAAACCAGCGACGACGCCGCCGTCTACCGCCTCAACGACCAGCAGGCGCTGATCGCCACCACCGACTTCTTCATGCCCATAGTCGACGACGCCTTCGACTTCGGCCGCATCGCCGCCACCAACGCCATCTCCGATGTCTACGCCATGGGCGGCACGCCCATCCTGGCGCTGGCCATTGTCGGCATGCCCATCAACAAGCTGCCGGTCGAAACCATGCAGCAAATTCTCGCGGGCGGGGCCTCGGTCTGCCAGGCGGCGGGCATTCCCATTGCCGGGGGGCACTCCATCGACTCGCCGGAACCCATCTACGGGCTGGTGGCGCTGGGACTGGCGCACCCCGACCGCATCAAGCGCAACCGCGACGCCCGCGACGGCGATGTGCTGATCCTGGGCAAGGCGCTGGGCGTGGGCATCCTCTCGGCGGCGCTGAAAAAGGGCGAACTGTCCGACGCCGGTTATGCGGAAATGATCGCCACCACCACGCAGCTGAACACCGTCGGCGCGACGCTGGCGACCATGCCCGGCGTGCACGCGCTGACCGATGTCACCGGTTTCGGCCTGCTGGGGCACACGCTGGAAATGTGTCGCGGCGCGAACCTGACCGCGACGCTGCAGGCGGGCCGCCTGCCGGTGCTGGAACACGCCCTGCCCTTCGCCCGCGCCGGTTACGGTCCGGGCGCCATCGAACGCAACTGGACCAGCTTCGGCGAGGCCGTCAACGTCTCGGCGGAGGTGCCCGACTGGCAGGTGCGGCTGATGCTGGACCCGCAAACCAGCGGCGGCCTGCTGGTCGCCTGCGCGCCGGAAGCCGCGGCCGCCGTGCTGGCGGTGATGCAGGTGGAAGGCTTTACCGCCGCCCGCACCGTCGGCCGGCTGACGGCGGGCGCGCCCGTGATTGATATCGTCCCTTGAAATAATTTACCCAGGAAACCGACATGTCCGCCATTCTTTACCAGTACGAACTTTCCCCCTTCTGCGACAAGGTGCGCCGCGCCCTCAACCTGAAGGGCATCGCCTACCGCACCGAGGAGATCAGCGTGCTGGACACGCTGCGCGGCCGCCTGAAGCAGCTGTCGCCCGCCGCCAAGGTGCCGGTGCTGGTGATTGACGGCGAGACGCTGTCCGACTCCACCGACATCATCCACTGGCTGGAAGCGCGTTATCCCGAACCCCGGCTGATTCCCGCCAACGCCAAGGAACAGGCCCTGGTGCACTTCCTGGAAGACTGGGCCGACGAGTCGCTGTATTTCCACGAAATGCACCTGCGCTTCACTCTGCCGCACAACGCCCGGCGCTGGGTGGCGGAAGTGACCGCGCACGACAACCTGGTCATCCGGAACATCGCCAAGGTGGCGGTGCCGCTCACCATGCGCAAGACCACCGAGGCGCAGGGCACCGGCCGCAAGCCGCTGGCGGCGCTGCTGCGCGACCTCGACCGTCACCTGCTGATGCTGGAGCAATGGCTGGACGGCCGCGACTGGCTGGTGGGCGACCGCCTGTCGCTGGCGGATCTGGCAGTATATGCCCAGCTGTTCTGCATTGCCGGGGCGCTGGAAGGCCAGGACCTGCTGCAACGCCATGCCGGGGTGCAGGCGTGGATGGCGCGGGTGGACCGCGCCTCGCAAGCGCGCGCGGCCTGAGCCGAGTCATGACGATGATGACCGATACCCCTGTCGCCCTGCCCGACCGCAGACCGGCTCCCGTCATCGGCGGCTCCCTGGCCGCCATCGCCCTGATCCTGCTGGCCATCGTCGATTTCCGGCGCGGCTTTCTGCTGGACAAGGCGGACTACGCCTATGTCTCACCCTTCTGCTTCTTCAGCCCCTGGCAGCTGTTGCTGCTGGGCGGCGGCGCGGTCCTGCTGGCGGCCATGCTGAAGGCGCTGCGTCAGACCGGCGACGCCGGCCGCGCGGGGGGCTGGCTGCTGGGCGGCATATTCGGCTTGCTGCTCGTGGACCTGCTGCTGTATCGCGGCGTGGCGGCTTCACGGGCGCTGGAAAAAGGCAAGGTGGGGCTGGACTGGCTGAAGGCCTTCGGCGTGGAAGGCTGGCAGGAACCGGTGGCGTTGACCTGCAGTTACCTGCTGACGGTGTGGCACGCCACCTTCCTCAGCTGCCTGATGGCGGGACTGGCGCTGGTAGTGATGCCGCGCTACCTGCAAGCGCTGCAACGACAACAAGGATTCCGGGCCTCGCTGGCCGGGGGGCTGATGGCGCTGACCCAGCCCTTCTGCTCCTGCTGCGCCGCCATGCTGTCGCCGGCGGTGCTGGGTCAGGGCCGCTCCGTCCGCTTTGGCGTGGCGGTGCTGCTGGGCGCGCCGCTGCTGAACATGAGCACGCTGTTCCTGGCGGCGCAGCTGCTGCCCGGCCCCTATGCCGCGCTGCGCATCGGAGCAGGCATCCTGCTGACACTGGGGCTGAGCGCGCTGCTGGCGCGGCTGGTCGGCGAACAATGCGAAGTATCCGACCGCAAGGCGCAAAGCCTGAGCGTTGCCTTCAGCCTGCCGGACAGCGACCGGCCCGCCGACCTGCTCAGTGCATGGCTGCGCCTGAGTGGCCGCGTGGCGGTCATCCTGATCCCCAGCATGATCATTGGCACGCTGGTGGCTTCGCTGCTGTGGGGTTTCTGGCCGAAAGACCTGGCTGACGGCCCGGCCGCCGTCCTGCTGGCCTCGGTGCTGGGGACACTGCTGATGGTATCCACCTGGAGCGAGATCCCGCTGGCGCTGCAAATGCTGGAGCAAGGACTGCACGGCCCGGCGGCGGCGGCGCTGGTGGCGCTGCCCGCTGTCAACCTGGCCAGCCTGTGGCTGATCGCCCGCACCACCGGCCAGTGGAAGCTGGCGCTGGGCCTGGGCGGCGCGGTGATGGTATCAGCGCTGGGGGCGGGATTGCTGTTTACCTGACGCCGGCAAGTTTCAATCAACCACTTGCATCCGCAAACTGCCTTGCCTTTTTCGCGATCATTTTCTATACCATATATATCACATAGTGATATATATGGTATAGCGCCGGGCCTGCCGGTTCGGGTTTGCCCTGCATGGAGAACGATCATGAAACTGACTGCCCTTTCCAGCCTGCCGTTCGCGGCGACACCCGGCTGGAGCGAAATCGAACAGACCCATCCCCGGCTGCTGCCCCTGTTTGCCGGGATCATCCTGCCGCTGTCACTGTTGCCTCCGGTAATGCTGTACCTGAAAGGCGCGGCCTTCTTCGGTCATTGGCTGCCAGACGCCGCCGCCAAGGATTGGGTAGTGTTGGGCGCGGCCTTTTTCCTCACGGAAATGGTGACGTTGATCATCATGGGCTGGTTCATCCGCGCGGCGGCGGAAATGGACGAACTGTCGATCAGCGACCACGACGCCTACCTGCTCGCCTCCATCGCACCGATTCCATTATGGCTGTCGTCGCTGGGACTCATGGTGCCCAGTCTGATGTTCAACGCGGCATTGTCAGTGACGGCGTTTGCGCTGTCCTGCGGCATTATCTACAACGGGATTGCCGGGCTGTGCCACACGCGGGAACAGGTGGTGGCGGCCAGCGTGGTGCATGCGGTGATCAGCGCCGGGCTGATGGCCTGGGTGATGTTGCTGCTGGTGATTGTGCTCTAGGGCGGGTCAGTCCGGTCGCAAATCCGTGAAGACAAACCCGTCGCGTTCCACGGTCTCACCCACTGTCAGGGCGACGGGTTGCCGGAACATCGGCCCGGCGTGGGCGAAGGTATGGAATTCGCCGTTCTCGCCGCAGGGATCCACCCCCGGCGGCAGTTCGCGCAGGAATTCCGCATTGAAGGCCCGTCCGGCGAAGGATGGCGGCAGTTGCCGGGGATCGAGGCAGGTCACGCGGGCCTGCAGGCCGCCGGCCACCATCGTTTGCGCCAACTCGGCGGTGGGGATGCCCCACAGCGGGAACAACGGCGTGATGCCGGTTCCGGCCAACCGTTCCTCGCGGTAGCGACGGATGTCTTCCAGGAACAGGTCGCCGAAGGCAAAGCATTCCACCCCGTCCCGCCGCGCCTGGTCCACGAAGGCGGACATGACGGCGGCGTAGTCGTCATTGCTGCACGGGTAAGGGATTTCCAATACCTGCACCGGCAAGCCGACGGCCTCGGCCTGTCGTTGCAGCAGTTCGCGGCGCACGCCGTGCATGGCCACGCGCTCGAAGGCGGCGTTGACGGTGCAGAACAGGCCCGCGACGGTAAAGCCGGGGTTCTGGCGTAGGAGGTGCAGCGCCCAGGCGCTGTCCTTGCCGCTGCTCCAGGAAAGGAGGGTTTTACGGGGCATGAGGGGAATCCGGTGAAGTGTACTGGGGGATTGTAGCTGAGGCGGAAAAGAAAAAGGGGCAACCTCCCGGCCGCCCCTCCCTTTCACCGCTCCCCGCTTACTCCAGGAAGTCCAGCGTCAGCTGCATCTTCCCGCGCGGCTGCGGTAACAGCACCGTCTGCCCGTTCTGCTGCCCGCGGATTTCCGGACTGTAGGCCAGCGCCACTTCGCTCACCTTGCCCGCCGCATCGCTGCCGCCGGACACATCCTCAAATGCCACCGCGATCGTGTTCGGCGTACCGGCCGGATTCAACCCGGCGCGGCTGATCGGGAAGTAATCCGGGTCGGTGTTCATCCACATGTCGCGGATAGCGCGGCCCCAGAAACCGCGGCCGATCCAGCCGTCACCGCTCATCCAGCGGCCCACCAGCTGGCCGTTCAGCCACACCGTCGCCTTCACCCGCTCGCCATTGAAGCGCAGCGACAGCGGCGCGTACTGGTTCAGCGCGCTCGGCAGCTGCGAAGCGTCGAACTTGGTGCGGTACCAGCGCACTTCACCCTTGGCCAGCGTCATCGGCAGGCTGTAATTGGCCCAGCCGCTGTCGTTGTAACCGGCATTCATCAGGCCTATGCGCTCGCCGCCCAGATCGGCACGCACCGACCAGTTGGTCAGGTCGTTGCCGCCGATACGCGCCGTGCCCAGCAACCCCTTCTGGCTGTCAAAGCCCAGCGCCGGCATCTTCATGTTGGTGGCGGCCAGTGTGCCGCGCGGGAACATGAAGCTGCCATGACCCCAGATTTCGGTGCGGAAGGCGATCACGTTCTTGCCCGCCTTCAGGTAGGGCTTCAGCGACGGGAACTGGTAGTTGCCGTTCCACGAATCGGAATCCAGCTCGGTGCCCAGCGGCAGCTGCGTGCGCAGGTAGGTGCCGTTGACATAGATGCCGACGATGTCCGAGGCATGCTCCACATACAGCGAGGCGTCTTCCCACCAGTACGGCGCATGGTCGAAGTTGATCTCGGCGTGGTACCAGGCGTGGCCGGTGTAGATGCCCTTGCTTTCCAGCGACTGCGGCTGGCCGGTCCACTTTGTCCAGGCGGTGGTGTCGTAGGCCGGGTTGGCTTCGCCCATGTCGCTGGCGGCCTTGCCGCTCATCAGGCTGGGCAGCGGCGCCAGCGCGGGAATGGCGGTCGGCTTGGTGTAGGTGGCGCTTTGCGTGGCGCTGTCCCAGGCAAACTGCGTGGCCAGGTTGGCGATCTGCAGGCGGCGCGGCGACATCACGAACAACGGCCGGGCGGTGCTGTCGTATTCGGCGGCGGTGCTGAAGCTGTAGCTGTTCACCGTCGCGCTTTCGTTCAGGTAATCCGGACCGGCCACGACCAGGTCCTGGCCGTTGGCTTTCGGGAACCAGAAACGACCGGCTTCCTCAGAGGTGGTGACAACCACCCGCACCTTGCGGCCGGAAGCGGCCTGCGCCACCAGCTCCAGATGCGGGGTGTGGGTGTAGGTCAGCGCCAGCTTGCCGTTGGCGAATTCCGCCACGCTGACGCCGCTGTCGCGGGCCAGGATCTGCGCGCCCGCGCCCAGGCCGTCCAGTACCAATTCGCCCTGGCTGTTGGCCGCGCCGTGCACGATCAGCAGTGCATCGCCGTTGTAGTCACGCAGGGTCAGCAGTTCGCTGGTGGTCCAGGCCAGTTTCCCGGCGTTGGCGATGGGCAGGTCCTGCACCAGCAGCATGGCGTTGTCGTTGTTGGCCGTGCCGAACTGGCTGGGCGGCGCGTCCGGATTCACCGGCACGGTCATCGGCACGTACTTGGGGAAGCTCTGCCCGTTCAGGGTGATACCGTTCAGGCCCACGGTCTGGGCGCTGCCCGACTGGTTGACCACGCCCAGGAAACGCACGCCCTGCGCGCCCTGCAGCCAGTAGTTGACCTTGCCGCCGTTCTCCACCGCGCCAAGGTTGCTGTTGGCGATGCTGTACCCGGCGCTGGTGGCTGTTCCGGCCGGGGCGAAATACGGCTCAACGCTGTCAAAGAACAGGTTGTCGCGGCGGAAACCGTGGAACGACGGGCGCAGGATGCCGGACGGCGAGATCGGGCCGTAGTAGTCGACCACGCCGTGGAAGTAGGAAATCTGCGGCGAGACAAAGCCGTTCATGATGTTGTTGACGGTGCTGAAGTCAAAGGCGTTGTCGACGCTGCGGGTGTTGAGGACGATGGCGTTGCGGTAGCCCGGCGTCATCATGCCCACGGCGTTGAAGGCGAAGGCCGCGTCCAGGCCGCCCAGCAGCAGGCGCTTGATCTTAACCGGGTCGCGGTCGGTCTCGGTGGTGCCGCTGGGCATGTTCACATAGGCGCCGCCGTGGTTGGCGGGGTTGTGCATGTCATTCAGCAGGTCGATCGCGGTGCGCTCCGGCAGGTCGCCGCCTAGGCCGTTGTAGATGTTCGGCACGGGGATGATGCCCGCCACATCGCCGGTGGCCGAGGCCTTGCCGTCACCCGGACAGGTGGTCAGCGGCACGGTGATGCCGTCGTTGCGGACGATGTCGCGCAGCGCGCTGAAATAGGCGGCGGGGTTGTAGGTCTGCCACAGGCCGCGCTCGGGGCCGCCTTCATAGCCGAACAGCTTGTCGGCCTCGTGGAAGGGCTGGAACCAGTTGTACTCGTTTTCCAGCGCGTAGAGGATGACCGGGCCGCCGCGATCGGCGAAGTAATCACGGATTTCGGCGTGCAGGCGGCGCAGGTAGCGCCCGGCGTAGTTCAGGTAGTCCGGGTCGGCGGTGCGGATGTTCGGCTTGCCGTCGGCGGCAATCTCTTTCTTGGTGGACATGGCCGTCAGCCAGCCGGGAATGCCGCCGCCGTCCATTTCGTTGGTGATGTAGGGGCCGGGACGCAGGTAGACATAGAGGCCCATGTCCTTGCACAGCTGCACGAAGGCGCGCAGGTTGCCGAAATTGAACTGGTTGTTGCGCGGTTCCACGGCGTTCCAGGCCACGTACAGATCGACAGTGTTGAAGCCGGCGGCCTTGAAGCGCTGCAGACGGTCGCGCCATTCGCTTTGCGGAATGCGGAACCACTGCACCGTACCGCCGCGCAGCAACTTGTACTGCCCGTCGATCAGGTAGCCCTTGGCGTCCACGCTCACGTTGTACGGCTGCCCGTCCGAGAGCGCCGCTTGCACCAGTCCGGAGGCGGAAGCCAGCGCAATGCCGGCGGCCAGCAGATGTTGTTTCATTGTCATGTCACCCAAAACTGAACAGAGGAAAATGCCTCTTGAAGAATCCGGCCCCTATCCGGCCAGATTGTCGGACAATATAGCAGGGTGATTTTTAAACGA
>DASUIL010000187.1:0-3903 GCA_036273075.1 Fluviicoccus sp.
TCGTTCCGGTTTGCAGCTGGTGCTGGAATACATCCAAGTTTCCACCCAGTCCACGTCCGTGAAGATGGTCAGCGGCCCTTTCTTCATCGACCGCTTTGCCGGCAGCTGGCTGTTCGAGGACCGCAACGGCATTACCTTCGCCCGCTTCAAGTATGTGCTGACCCTGAAGAAGTGGATGCTGCCCTGGCTGACCGAATATCTGGCGGGCTGGTGGTTGCAGAAGCAGACCGACCAGCGCTTGCTTGCCTTGAAAACCTGGTGCGAATCCCGTCGTTCCGGCCAACCGGTGATATTCCACCCCGCCTCGCCCTGCTCCAAAGCCTGAAGGATTGCCGTCATGACCGCTTCATACGAAGGAATACTCGATTTCTGGTTCGGCCCGAATGGCGATGACACGGTGGTCGCCAACCGTCAGGCCGGGTTGTGGTGGTCGAAGGACCCGGCGCTGGATGCGGAAATCCGCGAGCGTTTCGAGTCGCTGGTATATGCCGCCGCCGATGGTGACCTGACCGACTGGCATCAGGATGCGCGCGGCCGTCTGGCGCTGATCATTCTGGTGGACCAGTTCAGCCGCAATATCTGGCGCGATACGCCGCAATCCTTCGTCTTCGACACGCTGGCCCGGCAATGGTGCAAGGACGGTCTGGCCTCGCGTCAGGACCGGCTGCTGAAACCGATCGAGCGGGTGTTCTTCTACCTGCCGCTGGAGCATTCCGAGGATCGCGATGACCAGACGCGCAGTGTCGCCATGTTCCGGGAACTGGCTTCCTCCGTTCCGCCCGAGGCCATGAAAACCTTCGCCTTCTTCCTGACTTACGCCGCCCGTCATCAGGACATCATCGAACGTTTCGGGCGTTTCCCGCACCGCAACCGCATCCTGGGCCGTGAATCCACGCCCGAGGAAACTGCTTTCCTGCAAGAGCCCGGTTCGTCGTTCTAGGCCGGGCCGGCTTTATCCTTTTTCCGTCAATTCCCTGGCAGTTACTCCATGATCATCGTCCATCACCTGAACAACTCCCGTTCGCAGCGCATTCTCTGGATGCTGGAAGAACTGGGCGTCCCCTACGAAATCAAGCACTACCAGCGCGACAGGAAAACCATGCTGGCGCCGCCGGAGCTGAAGAAGGTGCACCCGCTGGGCAAGTCGCCGGTTATCACCGATGGCGACATTACCGTCGCCGAGTCCGGGGCCATCATCGAATACCTGGCCTACACCTATGCCAGGGACACCATGTTGCCCGCGCCCGGTACGCCGGAGCATCGCGATTACACCTACTGGATGCATTTCGCCGAAGGTTCGCTGATGCCGCCGTTTGTGATGAAGCTGGTCTTCGACAAGGTGCGCAGTGCGCCGGTGCCCTTCTTCCTCAAGCCGGTGACCAAGGGTATTGCCGACAAGGTGATGACCTCCTTTGTCGGGCCGAATATCAGCAACAACATGGCTTTTATTGAAGGTTATCTGCGCGGGCGGGAATGGTTTGCCGGGTCGCAGTTGACCGGCGCGGATTTCCAGATGAGCTTTCCGCTGGAGGCGGCGGTGGCGGGTCGCGCTACCGGGAATTACCCGGCCATTACGGCTTGGGTGAAAAAGGTGCAGGCGCGTCCGGCCTATCAGCGGGCGCTGAAGGCCGGCGGCCCTTACGATTACGCCTGAGGCTTGTCGCCGCGCTGCCGCGCCAGTTCATGCTGGCGCTGGCGCATGCGGAAACGCGCCTTCTGTTCGTCCGTGGTCTTGTCGTGGCACCAGGCGCAGGCCACGCCTTCTTCAAAATGCGGGTTGTGCAGGTCTTCTTCCAGCAGCGGGTGCCCACAACCGAAGCACATGCGGGTGTGGCCGGGATTCACGCCGTGTTCCACGCCCACCCGGCTGTCAAACACAAAGCATTCCCCTTCCCACAGGCTGTCCGCATCCGGGATTTCCTTCAGGTAGTTCAGGATGCCGCCCTTGAGGTGATACACCTCCTGAAAGCCTTCCTGCAACAGGTAGCTGGTGGATTTCTCGCAGCGGATGCCGCCGGTGCAGAACATGGCGATCTTCTTGTCCTTGGCGTCCGCCAGTTCCTTGGCCACATACTCCGGAAATTCGCCGAAGGTGCGGGTCTTGGGATCAATCGCGCCCTTGAAGGTGCCGGTCATTACTTCATAGTCATTGCGGGTGTCGATCACCAGCACATCAGGTTGCTGGATCAGGTCATGCCATTCCTGCGGGCTCAGATAGGTGCCTACGTGGTCGCGCGGGTCCACCTTTACGCCCAGCGTCACGATTTCCTGCTTCAGCTTGATCTTCAGCTTGCGGAACGGATGCTCGTCGGCGAAGGATTCCTTGTACTCCATGCGCGTGAAGCCTTTCGCCAGCAGCAATTCATGCAGGCGGCTGATGCCTTCGCGGCTGCCGGAGACGGTGCCGTTGATGCCTTCGCCCGCCACGATCAGCGTGCCCAGGATGCCCTGTTCGCGGCAGAAGGCGCGAAGTTCTTCCTGCAGGGCGGCCGGGTTTTCCACGGCGTGGAACTGGTACAGCGCGGCGATGACGACTTGACTCATGACGGTATCCGGCAGGCGATAATCAGGGACGGCGCGGGCTTGGGCCGCGAAGGCGCGCATGATAGCAGAAGCCCGGCTGGTTCCGGAAACCGCCGTTATTTCGACGAGATGCGGCCGGAATTGACTTTTTTCACCCGGTCAAACGGTTTTGCGCCACTGACAGGTCATGCATAGTGCCCTATCATTCGCGGCGTTCAACCAGCCGGAAGATCCCGCATGAGCCACACCGCTGCTACCCGCAAGAAGCCCGCCCGCAAGAACGCCCAACGCGCTGTCCGCAACCTGTCCGACCGTCTGCTGCGCCCGCAGGAAATGGTATTGGCCGGCCGCAGCCCGTACGAAGTCATCCACGACAACGGTCTGGTGCGCCTGCGCCATTATCATCCGTTGACGGGTGACTGCATCCTGCTCGACGGCGTCAAGGTGACGGTGGAGAAAGAGCGTCATGCCGTGCCGCTGGTGATCGTGCCGCCGCTGGCGGTGAACATGTTCATTTATGACCTGTTCCCCGAGCGCAGCATGATCCGCTACCTGCAGGCGCGCGGTTACGAGATCTACCTGATCGACTGGGGTGTGCCGCGCCGCCGTCACGCGCACTACAACCTGGCCACCTACTGCGGCGAGCTGATGCCCGAGTTCCTGGCCAAGGTGCGCGAGCACAGCGGTTCGCAGGACCTGTCGCTGCACGGCTGGAGCATGGGCGGCATCTGCGTGCTGTGCTACACCGCGCTCAATCAGGACAAGCACATCCGCAACCTGATGGTGCTGGGTTCGCCCATCAACAGCCATGCTTCCGGCAAGCTGGGCAAGATGTACCAGTTCATGAACCGTCAGGCGGAATGGGTGCGCGAGAACACCGGTTTCCGCATCCACAACCTCAACCCGCAATGGCTGCACACGCCGGGCTGGATGAACACCCTCGGCTTCAAGCTGATGGACCCGGTCAGCAACCTGCGCGGTTACTGGGAGCTGCTGGGCAAGCTGGCCGACCGCGAGTTCGTGGTCAACCACGCCACCACCGCCGCCTTCCTCGACGGCATGGTCGCCTATCCCGGCGGCATCGTGCAGGACATGTCGGTGCGCATCTGGATCGACAACGAACTGGCCAAGGGCTACATGACCATCGGCGACAAGGAAATGCGCCTGTCGGACATCACGTCATCGCTGCTGGTCTTCGCCGGGCAGACCGACAACATGGTGACCCCCGCCGCCGTCGAAACCCTGCTGGATTATGTGTCTTCCCCCGACAAGGAATTCCGGGTGGTTCCCGGCGGTCACCTCGGTCTGGTGCACAGCAGCAAGGCCCCGGAAAACATCTGGAAAGTGATCGCAGACTGGCTGGGAACACGCTCTGACTAA
>DASUIL010000188.1:0-2186 GCA_036273075.1 Fluviicoccus sp.
GAAGTCGAAAGCCTCTACCGCCGCTTCGGCCACGAAGACTGGCTGCAATTGGAGCAGGAACGCCAACAAGCCGCCGGAAAGCCTGTCTAAAGCGCCCGACGGCCCGTACAATACCCTGTCTGCCACCAGCTTCCCGGAACGTCCATGAAAATCCTCGCCCGCAACCTTTCTCGCGAAACCACCGAAGCCGAACTGCGCGCGATGTTTGAAGCCTTCGGGCTGGTGGAAGCCTGCACCGTGGTCATGGACAAGGAAACCGGCAAGTCCAAGGGCTTCGCCTTCATCGAAATGCCCAAGCACATGGACGCCAGGACCGCTATCAAACGGCTGAACAATACCAGCGTCAAGGGCAGCACCATTCGCGTCAAGTCGGCGGAACCGGCGCAATAAATGACTGTCATCATCGGGATTGATCCCGGTTCGCGCCTGACCGGCTACGGCATCATCCGCAAGACCGGCAGCAAGCTGGAATTCATCGATGCGGGCACCATCCGCACCGAAACCGAGGAAATGCCGCTGCGCCTGAAGCGCATTTATGAAGGCCTGAAACGCGTCATCGACTTCTACCAGCCGACCGAGGCCTCGGTCGAACAGGTCTTTCTCGCCCGTAACCCCGACTCGGCGCTGAAGCTCGGCCAGGCGCGCGGCGCGGCGGTCACCGCGCTGATGATGCACGAGGTTGCGGTTTGGGAATACAGCGCCCGCCAGATCAAGCAGGCGGTGGTCGGCGTCGGCTCGGCCGAAAAGGAACAGGTGCAGGCGATGGTGACACGGTTGCTCAATATACCGGTCATTCCTCAGGCCGACGCCGCCGACGCCCTGGCCGCCGCCCTTTGCCACGCATATACGAATCAGGCGCTGCTGCGCATCGGCGCCACGGCCATCCGCAGCGGCAGATCACGGCGTTAGAAAATGCATTTAAAGCATTACCTGAATTGAAATGTATCCAAATATGTAGTATAGCAATACCATTGCCGTACCCTGCTCCTTCAACCTATAGCCATTTTTAATGAAGGCCGTCATGCTCAACTTTGACTTCTACAATCCGACCCGCGTCATTTTCGGCGATGACCGCATTGCCGAACTGCCCAAGCGCATTCCGCACGAAGCGCGGATACTGGTGCTCTACGGAAACAGCGCCCGCAATACCGGAACCCTGGATGAAGTGCTGGATGCGCTGGTGGGGCATGAAGTCTTTGAATTCGGCGGCATCGAACCAAACCCCTCTTACGAGATGCTGATCAAGGCCGTGGAACTGGTCAAGGCCGAGAAGGTCGATTTCCTGCTGGCGGTCGGCGGCGGTTCGGTCATCGACGGCGCGAAGTTCGTGGCGGCGGCGGCCTGCTATGAAAGCGGCGATCCGCTCGACCTGCTCACCCGGCGCGCGCGCATCCTCAACGCCCTGCCGCTGGGCGTGGTTCTGACCCTGGCGGCGACCGGCTCCGAATCGAACAACGGCGCGGTTATCACCCACCTGGCCACGCACACCAAGCATACGCTGATGAGCGAACGCCTCTTTCCGGTGTTCGCCATCCTCGATCCCACCAAGACCTTCACTCTCGACGCCCGCCAGATCGGCAACGGCGTCGTCGATGCCTTCGTGCACATTACCGAACAGTACCTGACCTACCCGGTGAACTCGCCGGTGCAGGACCGCATTGCCGAAGGCCTGCTGCTGACCCTGATTGAACAGGGCCCGCTGGCGCTGGCTTCAGGGCGCGACTATGACGTGCGCGCCAACCTGATGTGGACCGCGTCGCTGGCCCTGAACGGCCTGATCGGCGCAGGGGTGCCGCATGACTGGGCCACGCACATGATCGGTCACGAGCTTACCGCGCTCTACAATATTGACCATGCCCGCACACTGGCCATCGTCCTGCCGTCCATGCTGAAGGTGCGCAAGGAAGCCAAGCACGCCAAGCTGGTGCAATATGCCGAGCGCGTCTGGGGTCTGACCGAGGGCGAGGAAGACCAGCGCATCCGCTATGCACTGGCCCGCACCAGCAAGTTCTTCGAATCAATGGGCCTGCCCACCAAGCTGTCCGCCTACAATCTGGGGCAGGATGCGGTGGAAGCCGTGCTGAAGCAACTGGAAGCGCACAACATGACGGCGCTGGGCGAGAAACGCGATGTGACGCTGGACATCAGCCGCAAGGTGCTGGAGGGCGCCCTGTGATCGGACGGCT
>DASUIL010000189.1:0-3386 GCA_036273075.1 Fluviicoccus sp.
GGTCTGCCCGTCATAGCCGCCCAGATTGGTGAAGGCCAGCCCCTTGCCGTCCAACAGCGTATTCAGCTCGCGGACTCGCATGCCGCTCATCACCCGCACCAACTTGTTATCATTGGGGTTTTTCAGTCTGGCGCGGTCCAGGTTCAGCGGCTGGTTCAGTTTTTCCGGCGTGAACAGCACTTCGTTGGTAATGGCGATGTCCGAGCCGGAATGCCCGGAACCGGTCATGCGCACGCGCTTGCTGTTGCTGCTGGCGGTGCTGATATAGCTCATCAGTTGCTTGGCGCTGTCCGGCTGGGCGCGGTATTGCGGTGTCACCTTCTCGGTCTTCGGCACGTTTTCCCATTCGTCGCAACCGGCCAGCGCGCCGCCCAGGGCGGCCAGCGCCAGCAGGCGGGTCAGTAAGGGCACGGATATCCTTGCATGGTTCATGGGGTCTCCCCTTTGAGCTGTTGTTGTTATGGGTAGCGGTGTTCTGTCATGAAAAAGGCGCTTTCCGCCCGCCTTGTCTCCCGCAAGCCGTCCGGCACAGGTAAACTTGACATCAAGCGACTCGCCATCAACGTGAGCATCGCTCACATCTGTATCCTTTTTAACCGGGAAGATCCATCTTGTCAAGCGATCCGGAAATCCAGCACGCCCACCTGAAACGCGTCCCACGGCAGGAACGCAGCCAGCAGCGTTTTGAGACCATTGTTGCCGAAGCCTTGCGGCTGTTCGGGGAGAACGGCTACGAAGCGGTGTCGATGCGGGAAATCGCGCGGGAGGCCGAGTGTCCGATCGCCTCGGTGTACCAGTACTTTCCGACGAAACAGGCGATCGTCAAGGAAATCTGGGTGCGCTACAGCCAGACCGTGCGCGAGGCGCTGGCCGGAGACCTGCAACGGTTTGTGGAGGCACAACGGCTGGATGGCGGTGAAGAGCTGATCGACCGGATGGTCGACCTGATTACCGAACTGCAGCTTTCCAGCCCGGCATATGTGGAAGTGTGGGGATGCATTGCCGCCACCCCGGAACTGCGGGCACTGAACGACCAGGACACCCTGAACAGCGCCACCCTGATTGCCGAGGCGATCCTGGCCATCCGTCCGGAAGCCGACCGGGAACGCATGGAAGGGCTGACACTGATGCTGACCGAAGCGGGCAGCTCGATCACCAAGCTGACATTGTCACTGCCCGCCGAACAGCGCAACCGCATCATCGCGCGGCTGAAGCAGTCGATGAAGATCCTGTACCGGGCGACGCTGGGGCTGTAAGCGCCCGGAGGGCTAGCCGACCATCGCCCGCCCGATGGCCCCCGAACCCGACAGCGACAGGCCGCCGTCCACCGGCAGCACCACCCCGGTAATGAACGCCGCCTGCGCCGAACACAGCCACAGCGCCGCATCACTGATGTCCTTCAGTTGCCCGAAACGCCGCAACGGCACCGCCTGCGTCCAGGCCGCCACCGACTCCGCTGTCGGCGCCAACCGCGCCATGCCTTCAGTGCCTGCGATGGGTCCCGGCGCGATCGAATTGATACGCACCCCCGCCTCGCCCCATTCCAGCGCCAGTGTACGCGTAATCTGGTCAATGCCTGCTTTCGCCGCGCAGACATGCACCTGATTCGGCACCGCCAGCCAGCTTTGCGCGGCCGTGATGTTGATGATGCTGGCCCCCGGCTTGCGCAGGTGCGGCCATGCCGCCCGCATCACGTTGAAGGTACCCAGCAGGTCGATATCCACCACCGTCTTGAAGCCGTTGGCCGACAACGAGGCTGCCGGGCAGAGGAAGTTGCCCGCCGCCCCGGAAACCAGCACATCCAGCGGCCCGAGTTCGGCCGCCGTCTGCGTCAGCGCCAGACTGACCGACTCGTAATCACGGACATCGCCGCTGAACGACAACACCCGGCCACCGTGCTTCGCTAGCTGCGCCGCCGCCACGGCCAGCTTCTCCGCCGACCGGCTGAAAATGGCCAGGTGCGCCCCCGCTTCGGCAAACGCCTCGGCGATTCCCAGGTTGATGCCGCTGCTGCCGCCGGCCACAAACACCACACGGTTCCGGAAATTCATCTTGCTTGCCCCCGCTCAGGAATTGGAAATGTTCTAAGGTCACGATCAGGCCCATGCCTTTGTCCGACAATCCCACAACTCTTGCTTGGATGACAGGGTCAAAGAGGCCAAATTGCGACGGCGGGAAAATCCCATGCTAAGATCAGGGACATTATCCACCGCCATCTTTTCAGGACCCACCCATGGCCAACGCCGCGCCGACACCGGCCCTGCCGGTCTTCAACGGCCTCATCCTGCAGAGCCGTCGTCCGTGAAGGCGCGCGGCATGCACCTGCTGCTGGATTTCAATGACGTTGATCCGGCATTGCTGGCGGACGCGGCGCATCTGGAAGCGGTGCTTAGGGAAGCCGCGCTGGCCGCCGGGATCGCAGTGCGGTTTGTCTGCTTCGAGCCGGCGGAAGCGCATGGCGGCGTCAGCGGCATCCTGCTGCAAGGCGACTCGCGGCTAGGCATCCATACCTGGCCGCAGTCCGGCTATGCCGCCATCGACCTGTTCATGGCCGGCGGCCAGACCCCCGAATTCGCCGTGGAAGTGCTCGTGGACCGTCTCGATCCCGGGACCATCCGCCAGCAGGTGGTCAGGCGCGGGCCGCGGCACCCGGCAGGCGAGACTGCTGCCGGAGAAGACGATAACGGGTAGCGGCGGCCAGCACGGTCGTCAACGGCGGCGGCGTCAATCCCATTCGCCGGGCCATCTCATCGGTTGCCGCCGTAACCAGAGGCTCCCGGCGCAGGAAATCCAGTTTTTCGCGGGTCAGCCCGGTCTGTCGGGATAGCCAGGACCACCCGGTCAAACACCGCAACAGCGGTACCGGAACCGACAGCGCCGGAGCCTTGACCCCGGCCTCGCGCGCGCAGACCGCCATCACCGTCTTCAGGTCGGGCGTGGCCGCATCGGCCAGCAGGTATTCCCGCCCCGCCGTTTCCGCATAATCCGTCACCCGCGCCATGAATGCCGCCAGGTAATCCATACTGACCAGCGGCAGCCGGTATCCGCCGCCGCCCGGCACCGCGGGCAGGCGGCCAGCCAACAGGTCATCGATGCTGCGCGCCATTTCCTGCGTATCCGGCAGTTCGCCGGTACCGGCATGACCGGCCAGTGTCGCCGGGTGGATCACCGTCAGCGGCACGCCGCGCCGCGCCGCCGCGCGCTTCACGGCAAAATGCCCTTCCAGCTTAGAACCTTCATAGGAACCGGTGCGCCGGTAAACCGCGGGCCAGTCCACCCCGCTTCCATCCCCGTGAATGCCCAGCGACGCCAGATGACCGGGGAAGGTCAGCATATAGCCCGACACCTGCACAAAGCGTTGCAAGGCCAGCCGTGACGCCGCCGCT